>JBBIPD010000063.1:0-11858 GCA_037443025.1 Chloroflexota bacterium | reverse complement strand
GACGTCGGCTCGCCCGATCTGCCTCCCCCGCCAGAGGTCATCGCCGCTCTGGCTGAATCGGCTGTAAAACCAGATAGCCACGGCTATCAGGCGCACAACGCCACGCAAGCGCTCCGCCAGGCTTGGGCAAAGTTATATCAGCGTCTTTACGGCGTAGACTTGAACCCAGATAAGGAAGTCTTGCCCCTCTTGGGTTCAAAAGAGGGCATCTTTCACCTGAGCCTCGCCCTACTCAACCCAGGGGACGTGGCGCTCATCCCCGACCCTGGCTACCTGACCTATACCCAGAGCGCCCTGCTGGCGGGAGGCGAACCATACTACCTGCCTCTTCGGGCGGAGCGCCAATTTTTGCCCGACCTGGATGCCATCCCGGAGTCAATCGCCAGGCGGGCAAAAATCCTGTGGCTGAATTACCCCAACAACCCCACCGCCGCCGTCGCTCCCCAAGACTTCTTCGCCCAGGCGATAGCTTTCGCCCGCCGCCACGGCATTCTCCTCTGTCACGACGCCGCCTACAGCCGGGTCACGTTCGATGGTTACCTGCCCCCCAGTCCACTCCAGATAGCGGGCGCCAGAGAAGTCGCCATCGAATTCAACACCCTCTCCAAATCGCACAACATGGCAGGGTGGCGGGTGGGAGCAGCTCTGGGGCAAGCGGAAGCGCTACGCGCTTTATACAAACTGAAGACCAACGCCGATAGCGGACATTTTCTGCCCATCCTGGAAGCCGGGGCGGTCGCCCTGGGCGCCGACCAGAGCTGGATCGAGGCGCGGAATCGGGTGTATCAGCGCCGGCGTGATCTCGTGGTGGGGGGATTGCGTCGGCTCGGTCTGACGCTCAGCGCGCCGCTCGCCTCGCTCTACGTCTGGGCGCCGCTGCCGCCTGGCTGGCGCGCCTTGGAATTCACCTCAGCCATGCTGGAAGTTGCGCAGGTCAGCCTGACTCCCGGCACAGTCTTCGGCGCGCATGGGGAGGGTTACCTGCGCATCGCTCTCACCCAGCCTGAGGATCGTATTGCCGAAGCCATGCGGCGAATGGCTGCCAGTGGTCTGGTAAGAGCGAAGCAGTCTTGATGAGATAAATTTGGTTTGTTAGAGGAGGACGATGAACACTCGACTCAGATTTCTCACCGCCGGGGAGTCCCACGGTCCTGCTCTGATGGCGATTCTCGAGGGGTTGCCAGCGGGTCTCCCCCTCTCAAGCGAGATAATTGACCGAGAACTGGCTCGCCGCCAAAGCGGTTTTGGCGCAGGACCCAGGATGAAAATAGAAACAGACCAGGCGCAAATCCTGGGCGGGGTGATGGAGGGACACACCACCGGCGCGCCGCTGGCTATCCTGATTCAAAACCGCGATCATGCCCGGTGGCGTGGTCGCCCGGTGGCGGCGTTCACCGCCCCGCGACCGGGGCATGTGGACCTGGCAGGGCTGATCAAGTACGGCTACAACGACCTGCGCCCCGCCCTGGAACGCGCCTCGGCGCGAGAGACCGCCGCCAGGGTGGCGCTTGGCGCGGTGTGCAAGCACCTGCTGGCGCAATTTGGGATATCCATTGGGGGATATGTGGTTTCCATCGGCGAGGTTTACGCCGATCTCGATTCAATCCCGCTGGAGGAGCGTCCTTTGCTCGCCGAGAAAAACCCGTTGCGCTGCCCGGACCCGGTCGCCGCGGCTGCCATGCAGCAGCGCATCGAGAGCGTCATCCAGGAGCGGGACACCCTGGGCGGAGTGATAGAGGCGGTTGGACTGGGGGTGCCCCCCGGTCTTGGCTCGCACGTCCATTGGGACCGGCGGCTCGAGGCGCGCCTGGGCGCGGCTGTCCTCAGCATCCCGGCGGTCAAAGGGGTGGAGATTGGTCCAGCTTTTGCCAACACAGCCCTGCGCGGCACCCAGGCGCAGGACGCCATCCGCCTGGAGGGGGATAGCCTCCTGCGCCCCACAGCCCGCTCAGGAGGGATAGAAGGCGGCATCACCACCGGTCAACCGTTGATCGTCCGGGCGGCGATGAAACCCATCGCCACCACCCTCAAACCTCAACCCACTGTGGACCTGGCAACAGGGGAGGAGACCCCCACCCGTTATGAGCGCTCAGATTTTTGCCCTGTGCCGCGCGCCGTCCCCATCCTGGAAGCGATGATCGCCCTGACGCTTGCAGACGCCTTGCTGGAGAAACTGGGCGGCGATTCGCTGGCTGAGATGTTGCCCCGCTTTGCAGCCCTACGCCTCGCCCGTCTCAGTGACCTGGCGCTGGAGCCGCGAGAGCATATCTTCTGGGACGATTCTCCCGACCCTGAATGAAGCCATGCAGACGCCGAACTCACTCTCTCTGTTCTTTATTTACGGTCCACCCGGCGCAGGCAAGAGCAGCGCCGGTCGCCTGCTGGCTCAGGCATTGGATGTGCCTTTCTGGGACCTGGACGCGGAGATCGAGGCGCGGACTCGCAGGTCCATCCCCGAACTATTCAACCGTTACGGCGAGAGCGGATTCCGTCGTAGGGAGCGTAAAATCCTGGAGACTCTGGTCTCCCATAGGCAAGGGGTCATCTCCCTGGGGGGTGGGGCATTGCTTGACGCCGCATCGCGCGCCCTGATCGAATCGCGCGGGCAGGTCATCTGCCTGGATGCGCCTCTCGAATCGCTGCTCAAGCGGTTAGAAACCAGCGAGCAGGAGCGTCCCTTGCTCGCTGGAGATTTGCGCCAGCGTCTGGAGCAATTGCTGCAAGGGAGAGCCGATCATTATGCAGGGTTTCCCCTGCGACTGAACACCGATGGGCTGACCAGCGCTGAGATCGCCTGGCAAGCGCAGGTGCGCCTGGGCGCTTTTCACGTGCGGGGCATGGGCGCTGCTTATGATGTAAGGGTCAAGGCGGGCGGCTTAGATATGCTGGGGGAGATGTTCCTTTCGCGAAACCTGGGAAGCCCGGTTGCCATCGTCACCGATGAAAACGTCGCCCGCTACTACGCCGAACGCGCCTTGAACTCCCTCGAATCCGCAGGCTACCCCACCCATCTGACCATGATTCCGGCGGGGGAAGGATATAAGAACCTGGAGACGGTCGCCAATCTCTGGCAATCCTTCACCCAGGCGCGACTGGAACGGGGCAGCACCGTCATTGCTTTGGGAGGCGGCGTCGTCGGCGACCTGGCGGGATTTGCCGCGGCGACCTACCTGCGAGGCGTCCCCTGGGTGGCGGTACCCACCTCCCTCTTGGGGATGGTAGACGCCAGCCTGGGAGGCAAAACCGGGTTCGACCTTCCCTGGGGAAAGAACCTGGTGGGCGCATTTCATCCGCCGCGCCTGGTGCTGGCAGACCCGCGCCTGCTGGATACCCTGCCCGAAGCGGAGTTGCACAGCGGACTGGCGGAGGTGGTGAAACATGGGATCATCAGCGACCCCGAACTCTTCGCCCTCTGCGCCAGAGGGTGGGAGGCAGTGCTGACCGACATGGACGAGGTTGTGCGGCGGGCGATGGCGGTCAAAATTCGCCTGGTTCAGGCAGACCCTTACGAAAGCGGACCCCGCGCCGCGCTCAATTTGGGACACACCCTGGGGCACGCTTTGGAGCACGCCTCGGGTTACCGCCTACGACACGGGGAGGCGGTTGCCATCGGGATGGTAGCCGCAGCCCGCCTCGCCGAGAAAACGGGAGCATCTCAGAAAGGGCTGGCAGGCGAAATCGCCGCCGTGCTGAAATCTCTGGGCTTGCCGGTGGAGATACCCTCCGGGCTGGATATCGGTGCAATCCAGGCTGCCATGAGCCTGGACAAGAAACGCCTGGCGGGCGCTCTGCGTTTTGTGCTCCCCCTGCGCATTGGCGCAGTGCAGACGGGAGTGGAGATTGACGATTTCTGGCGTCTGTTGGACGGCAATCAATGAAAGGAAAGGCGATGAATCCAGTGTTGGTTTTACACGGACCGAATCTGAACCTGTTGGGTGAGCGTGAACCGCAATTCTACGGCAGCCTGACCCTGGTTGAGATCAACCAGCGCCTGCTGGAGGCAGGGCAAGAGCTTGGGCTGGAGGTGCGCCCATTCCAATCCAACAACGAAGGCGCGCTGATTGACGCCTTGCAGCAGGCGCGGCAGTGGGCGGCGGGGGCGGTGTTCAATCCGGGAGCCTATACGCACTACTCCTATGCCCTGCGGGACGTCATCGCGGCTATCCCGATTCCGGTGATTGAAGTGCATCTCTCCAACATTTTCAGCCGCGAGGAATTTCGCCAAAAATCGGTGCTTTCGCCGGTGTGCAAAGGGCTGATTTCCGGTTTTGGCTGGCGTTCTTACCTGCTGGCTCTGCAATACCTGGCGTGGACGCTGGAAGAGAAAGGCTGACCAGATTAAAAATCAACCCCTTAGCAGCTCGCCTTCGCCGGGGAGTTGCGCGCCAGCGCATATCTTATGCGCCCAGCGGTTTGGCTCCGGCAGGCGATAGCCGCGGCAGCAAGCCATGACGAAGGTCAAGGCGTGCTGGAGGTCAATCAGATGACCGGGTGAGACAAAGACGGGATTGGTTTTCTCCCGCGTGCGCAAAGCGGCGCCAATCACCCGATGCGGATCGCGTTCGTCGAACAGCTCGCTCCACTCGCCAGCCCGGGCGCCAACCGGGGCGTGGCGACCATACAACCTGGATTTGGCGACTCCAATGGTTGGCAGTTCCAGCCACAGCCCCATCTGAGAGGCGATCCCCATGCCGCGCGGATGGGCAATCCCCTGCCCATCGAACAGGAGCAGGTCAGGTTTTAGGCTCAGCTTCTCCCAGGCTGCAAGGACAGCCGGTCCTTCGCGGAAGGACAGCAAACCAGGGACATAGGGAAAGCTCAACGGCGCATCCGCGGTAACCGCGGTCAGCGGTTTCAGCGCGGGGAAGCTCATCAGCACGATCGCCGCCAGGGCGCGATCGCCGGGGAAGCTCACATCCACCCCGCCGATAACTTGGACCGGGCGCTCATCCCAGGTCAACGAGAGAAGCTCACGCAACCTGAGTTGCAGATGAACCGCCTCCTCAAAGTCGAGGTCCCAGGAGTGAAGCGGGGGTCTGGTCATACTTGCCAATCACACCCCAGCAGTTTCATCAGGGTCAGGGCGTTGGCAGGGGCATAACCCTCAAAATCGTTGTTGAAGAAGATATACACCCGGCTTGCCCCTCGGTTCGCCAGGTCTCGAGCCAGGCGGGCGATGGCTGCCAGCTCGTCATCTGTATAATTGTCCGAATACCATCGCCGGCGCCCATGCAAGCGCAGGTAAGCCCGCTCCGAGGTGAGGATATCGGTCAGTTTCTGGCGAGGCGAATCGACATTGCAGAAAGCCGCCCCCACCTTGCGGAGCAGGTTCAGGGTTTCAGCATTCCACCATTCTGCCCGGCGAAATTCCACCGCCACCCTGCCCGGCTCGGGAAAGGCGCGCAAAGCCTGCTCCAGACGATTCAGGTCGTAAGGCGTACCGGGAGCCACCTGGAGCAAAATCATCTCGAAGCGGTCCTCCAGCAATGAGCAGGAGCGAGAGAACGCCTGCACCTCCTCGCCGACATCCAGCAGAAATTTGCGGTGGGTGATGGTCTTGGGCGCTTTGAGCACATAGCCAAAGCCTTGCGGGGCGCGCTCCTTCCAGTTCAGGTAGGATTTATCTGTAAAGGCGCGGTAGAACGTGGCATTGATTTCAACCGCCGAGAAGAAGCCGGCGTAATACTCGAACCATCGGCTGCGGGCAAGACCTTCGGGATAGAAACAACCTTTCCAGTGGTCATAAGTCCAGCCGGAAGTGCCGATGAAATAGCGATGCTCGGGAGGCGAGGTTCGAGCCGGTTCGAGATCGTTCATGGCTCAGTAATGGAGAAGCGCGGCGGAGCAAGTCGGGTAGAGGGCGGCTAAAACGGCAATCTAGCCATTATCCAACGGTTTAACCATCCTGCGACTGAGGGTATCATAACCCAGATCGCGATAAAAGGCGATGGCATTCTGATTGAACTCAAAAACCATCAATTCGATGGCGGTGGCGCCTTTCGATACAGCCCAGTTGTGCACCGTCTCCATTAGCAACCGCCCTATCCCTTGTCTTCTGTAATTCGACTTCACGCCGATGCCATCAATATACGTAAAGCATCAGGAGACTACCACAACGGATGAGATAGACCGCCCATCCATGATTTTAGTTTCGTCCGGTTATTGGCTTTGTTCTTTACGCCTAAGAAACCCCAAAACCTTCTCGAAGCCTTCAGCAAAGGTCTCGAGATGTTCTTGAAAAACCATCACTCTATTGTGATCATAGCTTGAGCCCCCTCGTCTTGTCTCGCTAATAACCAGGTACCGTATGCCGTCTCTGGTTTCTTTAACATCAAAAAAGTAAGTCCGACTACCTGCAATAACTTTGTGAGTGAATATTTCCTTCTTCTCTTCATTGTGCATGACTTTACCCCTCCGAAACACAAGCGGTCTTGCGTAACATATCATAAGTCCGTGCATTCACTGACATTCCCACATGCTCGTTATGGGGCAGTTAGGAAACTAACAGTCCAAGCCTATGCTGCATCGAAGAGATTGGACGGGGTTCGTGTCAACTCGCTTTCCTAATTCACCCTGTTACTCCCAGAACAAGCACAGGGATATCAATATCCGCAATTCCACGATGCTCTAAATCCCAAACAAACTGCTCAAAATACGAAACACCTGTGGACATTTCATCTGCAAAGTCCTTAATCGGGACAATCTCAATTCCCACGTCTATTACTCCTAAATTATGGAAAATCGTCATTTTTGCGCAGACGTTATAGACCATGAATGCATACTTACCAAATTGAACTTCAACACCTATACGATTTTTAACAAAATCCATCTCGCGGAAAGCCCCTTTTGATGGATTATCGGAGGCAAAACCTGGGACATAATAGTTGGTCGAGTAGTCACACCGATCTTTGTATCTCTCCCACCCACGCAGACCAAACTCCAGTTTGAAAGCCTTGTTTAAGGCTCGTGGGCTATAGAGCGTTCTATCAGGCATTGTCTTTTCCCGACTGGTCTTTGTTTTGCATTGCAAGCTGTCGATGGCAGCAATTACCCGCTCCACTTCTCCAACTTCCGCTGGGTATTGAGAACGGATAATATCTTCACCACGATTGAAAGAATAAATTCCTGCAATGTTCATTCATATTTACCTTGTTCTTCCAGAAGTCGCGCCTGAGAAGGTTCTCTCCACTCCTCTGGAATTTGAGATACTTTTTCTTTGCCTGTTGGCTGAAAAACCGGTTTCCCAATAGGTCGATAACGAAGTGTGCCATTAAAATAATCCAAAATGCGTTGGCGAGCTATCTCCGTATAATCATTTTCCTTCTCGCTCCCTATTGCCCGCCTGTTATGCATCACAGCCGCAATAAGAGCAGAACCAACGCCCATATATGGATCAAATACCCAGTCATCTTCGTTTGTAAGAGCGAGTACGCATCGCTCAACAAGTTCAATCGGAAATTGGCAGGGGTGGATAGTCTTTTCAGGATGATTTGATTTCACATTGGGAACATCCCAGACTAATTCTTCCCAATCCTGGAAAAGGATTTCCCATACATCAGAGGGGTTTTTACCAAGAGGATTGCCCGAAGGTTTACCCTTGTTTGGTCCCTTGAAGTGACGTTTGCCGGGATACTTGGCTGGTACACGAACATTGTCAAGGTTAAACACATAACTATCAGATTTTGTGAACCATAATATGGTTTCATAACGACCTGAAAAGCGTTTAGATGCATGCAATCCGTGTCCAAACTTCCATATAATTCGATTGCGTAATTTCATGCCAAGTTCTTTGAAAATTGGGTAATAGAGAATATCAAGTGGATAAACTTCTCCATTCTCAATAAAATTGCCCACTTGCCAGCAAATGCTACCATCATCTCGTAAGACGCGATGAAGGTGGGCTATCAAATGAGCCTGTTTTTTCAAATACTGTTCAATCGAAACGCGATTCTCATATTCTTTACCCAAGTTATAAGGTGGAGAAGTAAACACAAGAGCAACCGAATTGTCTGGGATTTGTTCAATGAGATCACTCACATCACCGGTATATAAAACTATCTCGGCATCTGGTGTATAAGTCGTTTCAATTCGCTTCATAGATCGAAACAATGGCAATTCACTCATACCCTATCTTCCTGTTTCATGTTGTCTTGTTTTATTCTACTCTACTTTAGACAATACTCAAACCTATTATGCAGGTGAACAGGCAATTCTTTGGAGCCTTGGCATAACACTAAATCTAATCCGACCTTCCCGGGACTGGTAAGGCAACCCCCCTGATTTGTGAACCCTCCCCTGCCTGCAAAAGCAATTAACCTGTTACAATTAAACCAAAATTCGGGGAGGGTGCTGTCATGCAGATTTTGATTATCATCGCCCTGGTGATCGCCATCATCGCCGTCATTTTCGCCCTGCAAAACCTGACTGTGGTCACGGTGTCTTTCTTTTTCTGGAAAGCGCATTCATCGCTCGCCCTGGTGTTGCTGATCACCCTGGCAGTCGGTGTGGCAATCAGCCTGCTTGCCTCTTTGCCGGGTATGATTCGCAGTAAGTTGAACGAATCCAGCCAGAAGAAGCGGCTCATCGCCCTGGAAGGGGAGCGGGATATGTACCGCCAGAAAGCCGAGGCAGCCGAGAAAGAGGTCAAGGCGCTGGAAGAACAGCTTGCCAGCTATTCCGCCGAGCTGGAAAAGCGCCTGCCCGATGAGACCAGCCCGCCACCCGAAGCTTGAGCCGTCCTAAAGACGGCGCTCCGCAATTACCAACAATAGATGATATGCCCTATGCTCTACTTGCCCTCACCCCCACCCAGGGTTGGAGCAGGAAAGACCTCACCTGCACATTGTAGAGCGGCAGCAATCTCCGGGCAATCAGCTCTCGATTGACGAGCAGCACCCCCAAAAAGACAATCTGAATCAGATAGCGGTTGATCCCCAGCCCGGCGGCGATTCCGTTCGCGTCTCCTCCGTAGATGAACGCACCAAGGGAAAGGTTGAAAGGATCCGCCAGCAACGCCAGGAGGGTCAGATAGAAGGCGCCAGCCTTGATCAGCCAAAAGCGGCAAGCGGCGAACTTCCTGGCAAGCAGCAATAAGGTATAGCCAAGCAAGATCGTCGCCAGGTTGCTCGCCCCAGAGATAAACGCCCAATGAACCCCCTGCCTTTCCGGAGTAGGCGTTTTGTAAATCACCTCCAAGCCAATAAGGTGCACCTGGAAGGAGTCTAATTCGTGGTACATCGCCGCCATTACGGCATGCATCCCTTCGTGTATCAAGGCTATCGCAATCGCTGCAAGCAAGAAAGCCAGCCATCTCTTCATCGCAGATATCCTGTGAGTCAGTTATTTACATTTTAACACGCTTATTTCAAGCGATGCGTCGGGTGCGTGACGCCATTCGTATTAAGCGTTGCCCATATTCCAACCAACATAATATCGCAGGATGAATCAAAAACGCCCTCCAACTCAGGAAGGCGTTTTTTGATAATAGATTCTACCAGGCTAGCGTGAACCGGTAAGGACCGGTCTGAACTTGTAGCCGTACACCAACAAACCGCGCTCATCGCCATCCGAGCGCAGACGGCGGGTGACCATCTCCACCGGTGTGCCGATTTCCACCTTGCCCTCGTCCAGGTCGGTGAGTTGAGCGGTGACGATGGGACCCTCTTCGAGTTTAATCAACGCCACAGTATAAGGGGCGTAATCCTCATAACCGGCAGGCGGATCATAGACCGTGGTGTACGAGTAGACCTCGCCCCTGCCGGTGAAGTTATACAGCTTCTTCGCCTCGCCGCCGCACTCCGGGCAGATATCCCGTGGCGGGAATATCTTTGCCTCGCAATGGGGGCAAATTTCTCCAACCAGGCTATACCGTTGTTTGCGCAATCGCCAATGCCGTGATATCTCCATTGACAAATTCTCCTAAAGTAATCTCACATCTCTTACGCACTACAGTTTATCGAAAACGAACTATCAGGAACTATCAGAATCCCGATTTATGCCAATCTTCGGCTTATTCGACCGCCTCCAGCACATGGGTGACCGCCGAAGAAGCCGGTCCACCCAGGCATTGGATCATCCCCCGCCGCGCCCCGGGGATTTGATTGGCTCCCGCCTGACCGCGCAGTTGTAAGACGGCTTCCACCGCCTGGTACACGCCAGCCGCGCCGCCGGGATTGCCGCGTGCCTTCAACCCACCCATGACGGCAATCGGCAGGGCGCCGGTCAGGCTCAGGCTGCCATCCTGCGCCAATCGCCAGCCTTCTCCCGGCGGAGCGTACCCAGCCGCCTCCAGCGAGAGGGCGGCGTAAATCGAATAACTATCGTACAACTCGAAAAACTGCATCTCCTGGGGGGAGAGGTTCGCCTGGCGGCAGGCTCGCTCGACGGAAACCCGGGCGGCGGTAAAGAACAAAGGGTTCTCCCGGTCGTGCAGCGCCAGGCTGTCCATAACCAGGCTGGAACCCGCCACGCGCACCAGGGGTTGAGGGTGATTGGGCGGCAACAACTCCTGGCGGGTCAGAATCAGCGCAGCCGCCCCATCCGCATTGGGCGCGGCGTCGAACAGGTTGAGCGGCTCGCTGAGAGGCGCTGCCCGGGTGTAAGCCTCCATGCTGATCGGCTTGCGGAACATGGCGTTCGGGTTGCCTGCTCCATTGGCGTGAGCGATGATAGGAAACCCTGCAAACGCCTCGCGCGGCGGGGCGTACTCCTTGAGGTAACGCGCCATGAGCATGGCTGCCTGTGCGGTAGGGGTGATACCCTGAATGGCTTCGTAATCGCTATCGGTGGTGGAAGCCAGGGCTGCGTCAATATCCGAACCGACCTTGTCGGTGAACTTCTCGACGCCCACCACCAAAGCCACATCCGCTTCACCGGAGGCGACCGCCAGATAGCCCATCCGCAGCGCCGCCCCGCCCGAAGCGCCAGCCGACTCAATCGTGGCAGCCTCGATGCCGGTCAGACCGGCAAAATCCGCCACAAGAGCGCCCAGGTGCGCCTGACGGGAGAGCTGCGGGGCAAGCATGTTCGCCACAAAAAGCACCTGGGGCAAGAGACCGCCAGCGTCCCTTTCGGCAGCCTCAATCGCCCTCAACGCCAGCTCGCGCAAGGAGACATCCCAATGCTCGCCGACTTCGGTCTGTCCAATGCCTGCAATGACCACTTGGCTCATACCGACCCTGGCTTATTTCATCACCAACTTGCCCCGGTAACGGGTGTAAGTGGCGTAGTCAATTTCGGTGCGGCGGTTGATATAGTCCTGGGTGCGCGGCGCCAGGTCGCGGCGGGAGGCGATCGCCTCGGTCACCTGGATGGCGAAGGCGTCCGAGCCAGCCCCCGAACCGAAAGAGACCATCAAAATCCGATCACCCGCCTCAGCGATATCTAAAATGGCGGTCAAGCCGATAATGGCTGCCCCGGCGTAGGTGTTGCCGATGACCGGGACCAACAAGCCGGGGGCGATTTGCTCTTTTTTGAAGCCCAATTGCGCCGCCACCCGCTCCGGAAATTTGGTGTTGGGCTGATGAAAAACGGCGTAGCGGTAATCGGCGGCGGTGGTGCCGCTGGCATCCATCAACGCCTGGGCGGCTTCGGTGATATGTTTGAAATACGCCGGTTCGCCGGTGAAGCGTTGTCCATGTTCGGGGTATTTCTGGTACGCCCGACGCCAGAAATCCGGCGTATCGGTGACGAAAGAATAGGCGCTTTCAATCACCGCCAGCGATTCCTGCGCCGGACCGAGCAAGAAAGCCGCCCCCCCTGCGCCTGCGGTGTACTCCAAGGCGTCGCCTGGGCGCCCCTGGGCGGTGTCCATGCCAATCGCCAGGGCGTAATTTGCCATGCCAGAGCCGATGAAACCG
>JBBIPD010000062.1:0-11863 GCA_037443025.1 Chloroflexota bacterium | reverse complement strand
GATGACCCAAAATGGTCATAGAGTATCCAACCATTACCCATCTGGATCTGACCGAGCAGACGTATCGCTTTCTCAAGGATAAAATCCTAAAACGCGAGATCAGCCCTGGCGAGAAGATCTCTGTCGAGGAAATTGCGCATGGTTTGGGGGTCAGCCGGACGCCGGTGGTTAATGCGCTCAAGATGCTGGAGAGTGATGGGTTGGTTGAGATACAACCCCGTCGCGGCACTTTTGTCACCCACCTGACAGCCCAGGATGTTGCGGAACTATTCGAAATCCGTTTGTTGATTGAACTCCACGCCGCAGAGCAAATCTTCGCTCAAAACAAGGTTGACCAGCTTCTGGATGGGATTGAAGAACCTCTCAGCCGCATGCATGCAGCAATCTCCGAAGCCGATTATGTGGACTATGAGTCGTTCATCTCCGGCGACCGAGATCTGCATCTGCAGTTGGTAAAGTTCTTGAACAATCATCGTCTTTTCCAAATCTATACCGCCTTGAATGTGCATATGCAGGTTGCTCGGGCGCACTACCTGGACACGGTTGAGAACGCCCTTCAGGCGCAAAAAGAGCATGAAGCCATGCTGATTGCGATTAAGAACAACGATCTGGATGGTTTGAAAGAGGCGATTCGGAGTCATATCGTGAACGTTAAGGCGAGAATCCTGTCGTTGCTCGAAGAACGGGGAGGGCAGTTGTAATAGAAACCCCTCCCATTGGTCATTATCGGGACTTTTTAGAGGTGTGTTGCCAGGGAGTCGTTTGATCAGGTTTTATTGCAAGATCTCAATTCACTACTCCTGAATCGGGAGAAAAATGGATGAGCCAAACATCTCCAAACAGGGCAGTTGAACCCACTCCGGTGAGCGCAGCAATGGAGCGAGCAAGGGTCTCCTGGTTTCATGAACAATTCCCCCGGTTTGCTATCTGGTTGGTGGTTTTGGCGTTGATGATTCTTGCGGTGATTGTCTCTCCCCAGGTTCTCAATGCGAGGTATATCTCCACCCAACTCAAACAGGCTGCCCCTCTGGGGGTTGTCTCGGTAGGGCAGACCTTTGTGATCCTTGCCGCCGGGATTGACCTGTCGGTGGCGTCGGTTATTGCGTTGATGTCCGTTCTGGCGGCGAATATGATGAACGGTCGGGCGGATATGGTGCTATCTGTCACCCTATTCTGCCTGACCGTTGCCCTGTTGGTGGGGTTATTTAATGGCTTGCTGGTCACTAAACTCAAAATCCCCCCGTTCATCGCCACCCTGGGGACGATTTTAATCGTCCAGGGGATTCGCTTCTTATACACAGGCGGCGCGCCGAAGGGGACAATTCCCGAAGCGCTTCGTTTTTGGGGGCGAGGCTCAATCGGTCCCATTCCTACCCCATTGATTTTATGGGTGGCAATCGTGCTGATTGCCTTGTTCGTCGAGAGGCGTACCACATTCGGGAGACGCCTGTTTGCTGTGGGCGGGAAGCCGGCTGCGGCGCGTCTATCGGGGGTCAACGTGGATCGGGTAACCATCGCAGCTTATCTCATTTGCAGTTTTCTGGCAGGCGTGGCAGGATTGATGTTGACCGGTTTCCAAGGCTTGGCGGATAACTGGTTGGGGCGTGGTTATGAGCTAGACTCGATAGCCGCGGTTGTTATCGGAGGGGCGGCGCTCTCCGGCGGTAGAGGCAGTGTGGTTGGCTCGGTTGCCGGAGTCCTTATCCTGACGATTTTATATAACCTGGTGCTCCTGTTGGGTTTTGATGTCGAGACTCAGAGAATCATCAAGGGTTTTGTCATCATCCTCGCGGTAGCGCTCTACGCTCGCGCTCAGCGCCAGGTATCCTGATGTTTGGATTATAGAGAGATATGGATTATGAAAGGAGGATTATCGGGAGGAAATTCAATGTCATGACCTGTTGTCAAAATTCTCAAAACCAATCTCTAGATAGTTCGGAGGAGTAGAAATATGTATAAAAAAATGAATCTGTTGTGGGTTGTTCTGGCAGTGGCTCTGATTGCCCTCCTGGCTGCAGGTTGCCAGCCGCAAGCGACCCAACCACCGGCTGAGCCGACAAAAGCGCCTGCCGTGGAGCCGACCAAAGCGCCTGCTGTGGAGCCGACTAAGGCGCCAAGCCTGCCCGAAGGGATGATTGACACGACGCAATACAAGAAGGAAGCGCCGTACACGGTCTGTTTCAGCAATGCGTCGGTGTCGAACTCCTGGCGGGTGGCGATGAATGCGCATGTAGAGTACCAGGTGAACCTGTTCAAAGAGCAGGGTTTGATAGATGAGTACATTTACACGGATGCGAACGATGATCCGAACAAGCAGATCAGCGACATCGAGGACCTGATGACGAAGGGTTGTGATGTGATGATCGTTTCAGCGGCGACGGGAGAAGCGCTGACGCCGGTGGTAGAGAAGGTGATGGATGCGGGGATACCGGTGGTGACGCTGGATCGGAACATTGTGAGCGACAAGTATGTGACCTTTGTAGAGCAGAACTCGTGCGACATGGGAGCGACGCAGGCGAAGTGGCTGGCGGAGAAGCTGGGCGGCAAGGGGAAGATCGTGTTGCTGTCGGGGCTGGCTGGGGCGACGCCGGCGGAGGATCGCTTGCGCTGTGCGAAGGAAGAGTTTGCCAAGTATCCGGAAATCGAGGTGTTAGCGCAGGAGTATGCGCAGTGGTCGCCGGTGGAAGGCAAGAAGATCATGGCGAACTGGCTGGTGACATATCCGCAGATAGACGGGGTATGGGCGGACTCTGGGCTGCAGGCGTCTGGGGCGGTAGAGGCGTTCCAGGAGGCTGGGAAGCCGGTGCCGCCGATCACAGGCGAGGACTGGAACCGCTACCTGAAGTTGTGGAAGCAGTTGGGCTTCCCCGGCTATGCGGTGAGCTTCAACTGCCAGATGGGTGCCGAGGCGGTGAAGGTGGCGTTGGACATCGTGCAGGGTAAGCCGGTGCCGCACTACGTCAACCTGCCGAAGCTGATCATTGACGAGAACAACCTCGACCAGTACGTGCGTCTGGACCTGCCGGATGACTACTGGGCGGCTTCCCTTCCCGAAGTGGCAGCCATCATGTTCCCCGAAGGCTCTTTCGAGCAGCCCACCGAAGAGGCGCCGGCTGTAGCCATGGTGGACACGACGCAATACAAGAAGGAAGCGCCGTACACGGTCTGTTTCAGCAATGCGTCGGTGTCGAACTCCTGGCGGGTGGCGATGAATGCGCATGTAGAGTACCAGGTGAACCTGTTCAAAGAGCAGGGTTTGATAGATGAGTACATTTACACGGATGCGAACGATGATCCGAACAAGCAGATCAGCGACATCGAGGACCTGATGACGAAGGGTTGTGATGTGATGATCGTTTCAGCGGCGACGGGAGAAGCGCTGACGCCGGTGGTAGAGAAGGTGATGGATGCGGGGATACCGGTGGTGACGCTGGATCGGAACATTGTGAGCGACAAGTATGTGACCTTTGTAGAGCAGAACTCGTGCGACATGGGAGCGACGCAGGCGAAGTGGCTGGCGGAGAAGCTGGGCGGCAAGGGGAAGATCGTGTTGCTGTCGGGGCTGGCTGGGGCGACGCCGGCGGAGGATCGCTTGCGCTGTGCGAAGGAAGAGTTTGCCAAGTATCCGGAAATCGAGGTGTTAGCGCAGGAGTATGCGCAGTGGTCGCCGGTGGAAGGCAAGAAGATCATGGCGAACTGGCTGGTGACATATCCGCAGATAGACGGGGTATGGGCGGACTCTGGGCTGCAGGCGTCTGGGGCGGTAGAGGCGTTCCAGGAGGCTGGGAAGCCGGTGCCGCCGATCACAGGCGAGGACTGGAACCGCTACCTGAAGTTGTGGAAGCAGTTGGGCTTCCCCGGCTATGCGGTGAGCTTCAACTGCCAGATGGGTGCCGAGGCGGTGAAGGTGGCGTTGGACATCGTGCAGGGTAAGCCGGTGCCGCACTACGTCAACCTGCCGAAGCTGATCATTGACGAGAACAACCTCGACCAGTACGTGCGTCTGGACCTGCCGGATGACTACTGGGCGGCTTCCCTGCCTGAAGTGGCAGCCATCATGTTCCCATAGTCAATCGTTCGGCTGATAAAGTAAGGTTAACCGGGTGTAAATTGTGGGTGAGTCACCCACAATTTACACCCTCTCTCGGAGGACCGGTTTTCAATGAGTGAATATGCAGTTGAGATGCGCAATATCACCAAGGTCTTCCCCGGCGTCGTGGCGCTGGATAATGTTGACTTTGCTTGCAAACCAGGCGAAGTCCACGCAGTGGTAGGAGAGAATGGGGCTGGCAAATCCACCCTGATGAAGATTCTCTCAGGCGTTTACCAGCCGGATGCGGGAGAAATTTTCCTCAATGGAAAAGAGGTGCGCATCCCCAGCCCGTACGATGCTCAACATCTTGGCATCAGCATCATCTATCAGGAACTGAACTTACTCCCCGATCTCAGTGTGGCTGAGAATGTATTTCTCGGTCGAGAACCGCGCAATTATTTAGGATTATTGGATACTCGTTCATTGGAGAAGCAGGCTCAGGATGTGCTCCACCGACTGGGTGTGGATATTCACCCCCGCACTCCTCTGCGGCGCCTGAACGTCGCTCAGCAGCAGATGGTGGAGATTGCCAAAGCGCTCTCGCTCAATGCGCAGATCGTCATCATGGACGAGCCTTCTGCCACATTGGGCGGGCAGGATTTGCAGCGCCTTTTCGAGGTCATTGCGGCGTTGAAGAAACAGGGCGTGACCGTCATCTATATCTCTCACCGTCTGGTTGAGATTTATCAGGTGGCGGATCGAGTCACCGTTTTCAAGGATGGGAAAGTCGTCGGCACCGCCCCGGTTTCGGAAATTGATCGAACCACACTGGTGCGGATGATGATTGGGCGCACTTTCTCGGAGACCTTTCCTCCCCGCGGAGAAAAGGTCGGCGAGGAGGTTCTCTCGATTCGGAATCTGTATTCCGGGGAAGAACTCAAGGATATCAACCTCAAAATCCATCGCGGCGAAATCGTGAGCCTGGCTGGCTTGACCGGCTCTGGACGCACAGAGTTGGCGCGGGCGATCTTTGGCGCACGGCGGGTTGACTCAGGCGAAATCCGAATAGCGGGAAAAGCAGTCAAAATATCTAATCCTCAGGAAGCAATGCGAAATAATATCGGTTTTTTAACCGAAGACCGTAATCTTGAGGGTCTGGTGCTTGGTCTATCGGTGCGACATAACGCGGCTTTGCCCAGCTTGCGGGATCGCCAGCGTTGGGGTATCGTCAATTTGAGATTGGAAGAACAGGTTGTAAAGGGAAAAACAAACGAGCTTAATGTGCGCACCCCGAGCCTGAATCAAAGCGTCGAATACCTGAGCGGCGGCAACCGGCAAAAGGTTGTTCTGGCGAAATGGTTGATAACCAAGCCAGATTTGCTGATATTTGACGAACCAACCCGGGGAATTGATGTGGGCGCAAAAAACGAAATCTGGTGTTTGATGCGCGAATTAGCCAATCAGGGTAAAGCCATCCTGATGATCTCCTCCGAACTTCCCGAGGTGATTGGGATGAGCGACAGAATCTATGTGATGCATCGCGGGCGCATCGTGGGCGAGTTGCCAGGAGCAACGGCAACCGAGGAACAGGTGATGATGCTGGCGACTTATGGTGAAGCCAATGTCTGAACCAACCATTACATCCGGTTACCAATCCCGGTCTGTTAAGAATTTCTTTGAAGAGAACCGTGAGCTGGTGACGATTTTCGGCATCTTGCTCATCATTGCCGCAGTTGGGGCGATTGCCTCGCCAAAGTTTCGCACAGAGCAAAACACATTCAACGTGCTCCGTCAGGCGGTTGCCCTGGGGTTGGTCAGCATAGGGCAGACATTTGTCATCCTTTCGGGCGGGATTGATTTATCGGTAGGGGCAACGATAAGCCTGGTCGCGGTCTATACGGCTGGGTTGATGAAGCTCCATCCTGATATGACAGGTCCGCTTGTTTTACTGATGATAACTTTAGGCTTGGTGATTGGCTTGTTCAATGGCTTTTTGATCACCCGCCTGAAAATTGTCCCTTTCATTGCCACCATGGCGACCGGCTCGATTTTACAGGGATTTGTCTTAAACTACGCCAAAAAGCCGGTTGGGAAAATTGCTCCGGGTTGGAATTATCTGGCAGAGGGGATGGTTGGACCGATACCATTTCCGGTCATCCTGCTTCTGGTGCTGATCGTTCTGGCAGCCATTGTGATTCACCGCACCGTCCTGGGGCGTTATATTATTGCCACAGGCGGCAATGAGCGCATTGCCCGATATTCGGGCATCCGCACCACCCTTGTGCTTCTGACAGCCTATGTGATCTGTGCAGTCAGCGCAGTGTTCACCGGGCTTTTCCTTACCAGCCGAATGGCTATTGGCGATCCTCAGGTTGGCGGCTTGAATTATGACCGCTTTGACCTGGACTCCATCGCTGCTGTTCTCCTCGGCGGAACCCGTCTGGGCGGCGGCAAAGGCTCAGTGATTGGGACTGTTGCGGGCGTGTTGATTGTTTCGGTCTTGAATAACATTTTTAATCTCGTGGGTATCAACACGTTTTATCAATGGATTGTCAAAGGCTTGATTATCTTGATTGCGGTGGCGGCTTACTCCACCCGCCGCTCAACCGAGAGTTGATTGTCTGGCGGTCAGCATGCTTTCCTACGCTCCAAATGTAAGCTGGCTTTTTTCGGATATACCCTTTCGTGAGAGACCAGCGGTTGCCGCTAAAGCCGGCTTCACTGCGATTGAATTCGGTTTTCCCAGCCATGCCGACCTGGATGCGTTGGATGAAGCCAGAAAAGCCTTTGGCTTACAAATCATCCTGTTTAACCAGGATGTACCGGTGTGGGATGAAAATAATCGCGGCTACCTGGTCGATCCGAAGCGGAGGGATGAGTTCCGCCGTAAACTCGATGAAGCGTTGGAAATTGCCCGCCGCCTGGGGGTGCGCAAAATCATGCTCCCTGCCGGGGTCGTCATCTGCGGTTTGGATCGCCGAGCGCAGCGGGATTGTATGATAGAAAATTTGAGGTATGCCGCTCCGCTGGCGGAGGATGTGGGCGTCCTTCTGACGATTGAAGCGTTGAATCCTCAGGATAATCCAGGATATTTTCTTACCACCAGTCGCGAAGGTTTTGAGATAGTGAAGACCCTGAATCACCCTTTTGTTCGCTTTCAATTTGATACGTACCATATCCAGATGATGGAGGGCAATTTAGAACAAAAGATCAGGGAAGAAATTGGCTGGATTGGACACATCCAGTTTGCCGACTATCCCGGACGGCATGAACCAGGAAGCGGCGCAATTGATTTCAAGGCAGTTTTGTCTGCCAATCAACAATCTGGTTATGACGATTGTATCGGATTGGAATATATCCCCCTTCTAAAGGGAGCTGAGACATTAAACTGGGCTTTCTCCCAATTGCGGCTGACCCCGGTCTAGAAAAACTGGCAGGAGAGTGAAGGTATGATCAATAAATTCAGAGTCATGCCCGGAGATGGGCACCAAACAGTCTTGAGAGCTGGCGATAACGATTCCTGGTTGGGTTTAGAAATCCTTCGTCTGGCAGCGGGCGAGCAATGGAGAGGCGAGTCCAAAGAAGAGGAAGTGGCGTTGGTGCCGCTTGGGGGTCGTTTCTCTGTAAAAATTGAAGGCGCGCAGTCTGCGCAATGGCAGGCTGTTGGCGGTCGTCCTGACATATTCAGCGGTTCGCCCTTCATCGTGTACATCCCCCGGCGCTGTCAGTTCGAGGTTACGGCTGAAACCAGGCTGGAACTGGCTCTGGCTAAGGCTCCCTGCGACAGCGACCGCTCCCCGGCGCTGATCAAGCCGGAGGAGGTCAAAGTGATTTCGGCGGGTGTGGCAAACTGGCGGAGAGACGTCCGTTTGCTGATTCAGCCGGGTTCGCCTTACAGTCAACGGATGATTATTGGCGAGACGATCAATCCGCCGGGAAACTGGTCGGGCATACCGCCGCACAAGCATGACGAAATCTCTGGAGCGGAAAACATCCTGGAGGAGTTCTACCTGTTCAAAGTTAAGCCAGCCAATGGTTATGGCGTTCAATTGGGGTACAAAGAGGGGAAGGAAGAGGCGTATCTGATTCATAACGACGATGTCTTCCTGATGGAGAATGGCTATCATCCTACAGTGGCTGCGCCGGGCGTGACTTTAGGCTATTTCTGGGTGCTTTCTGGCGATGATAAGGCGTATAACATCACCACCGATCCGCGTTTTGACTGGGTAGCCAGCGCCGAGTCGGTGCTGAGGGAGATTCAACGATAACCGGCGGCGCTGCGGTCGGGTTTGATTGAAAATCAACGTATCCAGTATCACTTTAGCGTAGTAAGGAGAGTTGAAAATGAGTACAAATGGTAGAGATTACAACGTGGATGATATCAAGATTGTTGGCGATGGTCGAGGCACGATGCAGGGAGATTACCTGCTCAACGTGGACCGCCCGATTGACCGCGTCCGTTGGATCCTGGAGTGTTTTCCCGAATGGGGGCAGTGGCTCAACCGGGAAATCGAGGAGACGGTCGTGCCGGAGGGCAATTATGCCTTCTGGTGGACAGGAGGCATGGGTTTTGTCCTCAAATCCCCGGGCGGGGCGGTCTTGCTGGTGGACAACTACGCCGGACCGGCGCATTACACCGAGTATGAATACTGCGGGGTTTGTCGCACCAGCGGATCTCCCACCATAGATTGGCTTCGTCTGAACCCACAGGTGATTGATATTTTCGGGTTCAAGACTCTGGATGGGGTCTTCTGCAGCCATCAACACGCCGATCATACGGATATCTATACCCTGAAAGCCGCCACACAGACCTCCGATTGCAAGTTCTATGGTCCGCTTTCGGCGGTGGAGCGCATGCGCAAGTTCCAGGTGCCAGAAGAGCGCATCCAACTGGTGCGACCCGGGCAAAGTTACCAAATCAAGGACGTCACCATAGACATCCTGCCCAACTACGACCGAATTGCCACCATGACCGGCGGTCCGGGTGTGGAGGTCAAACCGGGCGTGCGCCGACCTTTTGATGACGTTGCGGTGACCTTTTTCTTCAAAATTGGCGGCGTGAACCTGTGTCACCTGGCAGATACCCTTTACCAGAACGCCTATGTCACTTTTCAAAAATACAACATTGACGTGGTTACCTTCAATATTGGGTCTAACGCCCCTGGCGCAACCGACAAGATGACGCCTTACGACGCTGTGCGGGCAACCGAACTTGTCGGCGCCAAACTGGCTTTACCCCTGCACTGGGACAACTGGGGCAACACCCAGATTGATCCAAACGAGGTGGTGGAAATCGCTAAGTGGCGCTTGCCAAATGCCAAGGTGGTTATCCCTCAATGGGGAGTCAAATGGCTCTATCCATTGCAGGCGGACATCAAGAAGATGAGGTACAACGATTGGCGGGAACGTTATCGCCCGGAGTATTCCTGGGAATATGGCGAGCCTGCCCGTAAAGCTGCGGAGGAGCGGGGCGATTTCATCCCCTACTGAAAATCGCCTTCTCAGAACCGCATCATCGAGAAACAAGTTGGACGAGGCAGATAAAACATGAAAAAAGTTGGCTTCATTGGATTGGGCTTGATGGGAGCGCCGATGGCAGCGAATGTGGCTCGGGCGGGTTATCCCCTGACGGTCTATAACCGCACCCCATCCAAAGCGGAGGCGTTGGTTGCCCTGGGGGTGAGGGCGGTGGAGTCGCCGCGCCTGGTTGCCGAAGCCAGCGACGTTGTGATTACGATGTTGAGCGATGCCAGGGCGGTAAAAGAGGGCGCTTTTGGAGAAGAGGGCTTGGTGCGGGGGGCTCATCCAGGATTAGTGGTCATCAATATGAGCACCATCAGCCCGGAAGAAACGCGCCAAATTGCCGATCAGTTTGCAACATATCAAATCTCCATGCTGGATGCCCCGGTGATGGGCAGCATAGGTCCGGCTACCTCGGGCACTTTGGAAATCCTGGTAGGAGGTGATGAAACGGTCTTCCAGGAAAATAAAGAATTACTGGCTACGATGGGAAAGAATACCTACTATCTTGGTCCACAGGGGACCGGGGCGCAACTGAAATTGAGCATGAACCTCATCGTGGCTGCCGAACTGATGTGTCTCTCGGAGGCGATGGTGATGGCAGCCAAAGCAGGGCTGGATTTATCTCAGGTCGGGCAGATTATCTCAGCCAGCAACATCGCATCGAACCTGATTGCGCGCAAAATCAACAACATTATCAACGCCGATTTCCAGCCTGCCTTTTCCTTGAAAAACATGCAAAAAGACACCTCGCTCATCCTGCAGAGCGCCAACAGTCTGGGAGTTGCCCTGCCTGCGGTTAGTGTGATTCACGCCTTATTTACAGCCGCTAAAGAACGCGGCTACGGAGAGCAAGACTCGTCCGCAATCTATTGTGTATTGGCTGAACTGGCGGGGTTATCCTGTTAACCCTGCCAAAGGTCAGCCGGGAGGTTAAAAAGTGAAAGACGTTCTCTATTTTGCACCGGCAACCCTGGAGGAAGCGCTCCAGTTGCTGAACGAATATGGCTCGCGACTCAGTGTCCTGGCTGGAGGCACTGACCTGGTTCGGGATATGAACCTGGAGTACAAGATACCAGATGGCATCATGTGGATTGGCAGGCTCAACCTTGAATACATCATTGATGAGGGGGATGTGATTCGGATTGGCGCTGCCACTCGGATGCAAACCGCCGGCAGCTCGCCGGTATTGCAGAAGAAAGCCAGCGCAGTCGCGCGGGCTGCGGGGAAACTCGCCAGCCCTCCCGTGCGCTCGTTGGCAACCCTGGGAGGCAACCTGTGCACAGCCTCGCCTGCGGCTGATTGCGGCTGCGCACTGCTGGGGCTGGGGGCTGAGGTTCTGCTGACCTGCAAAAACGGGCAGCGCATCGTCCCGCTGGACCGGTTTTATCTGGGTCCCAATCAGACGGTCAGAGAACCGGAAGAATTGCTCACGGAAATTCGGGTCAAACCGCAGGTTGAGGGAGAAGGCTCTTCATATTTGAAGATTGGACGACGGCAGGCGATGACCCTGGCGGTAGTGAATGCGACGTCCAGAGTTCGATTGGATGATCAGGGCAATTGTCTGGCAGTCCATATTGCGGTGGGCGCGGCTGCGCCGACCCTGTTGAGGATTACCTCGGCTGAGAAACTCCTGGCGGGCAATCGTCTCACCGAGGAGGCGATTCGTGAGGCAGCCGAGCTTGCGGTCAAGGAAATCAAACCGATTGATGATGTCCACGGAACTGCCTGGTATCGCCGCAAAGTCACCCGTGTTTTGGTCGAGCGAACCCTCAGAGAAGCAGCGCATTTGAACGGAGGCAACTAACCATGATTAAATATCCGATTCATTTCACTTTGAATGGGCGTCCGGTGACAGTCGAAGCCCCGGCGACGATTAACTTGCTGACCCTGCTGCGAGATTACTTGAACGTCACCAGCGTGAAATTCGGTTGCGAGCAGGGCAACTGCGGAGCCTGTACGATCATCCTGGATGGCGAGCCGGTAAATTCCTGCCTTGTGCTGGCGCAGACGGTCGAAGGTCGCCAGGTGACCACCGTTGAGGGGTTGGGTACACCGGAGAATCCCCATCCTTTGCAGATTGCATTCACCGAGCATTATGGCGCTCAGTGTGGCTATTGCACTCCGGGTATGCTGATGTCTGCAAAAGCCTTATTGGATAAAAACCCTCATCCGACCCGCGAAGAAGTGGTGGACGGGATTGTGGGAAATGTCTGTCGCTGTACCGGCTACTCTAAGATAGTCGAGTCAATTCTGGCAGCGGCTGAAGCGATGGATTAGTCGTAGGAGGCATTCATGGTTGACACTAAC
>JBBIPD010000061.1:252-11883 GCA_037443025.1 Chloroflexota bacterium | reverse complement strand
TCGAGGTGTGGTGTTGGTGCACAACATCCTGGCGGGAATCCTGCTCATCAACGCTTTTCTCTCCTTCTTCTATCACGTGGCAAGCGGCGAAATCAAACAATATATCCCCCGCCCTTATGGTCTGATTGATGACGTCGTTGCCCAGGCGCTCTTCTACCTGAAGGGCATTTTCCGCGGCGATCCGCATCCTTTTGAAAAGACCCCGCGGCGCAAACTCAACCCCCTGCAGCAAATCACCTATTTTGCCATCCTGAACATCCTCCTCCCGCTCCAAATCATCACCGGGGCGCTGATGTGGGGCGCGCAGCGTTTCCCCAATCTGGCTGCCAGCCTGGGCGGGTTGCCGTTCCTGGCGCCCTTCCACACCCTCATCGCCTGGTCGTTTGCTGCATTTATCGTGCTTCATGTCTATCTCACCACCACCGGTCACACCGCCTTCGCCAGCATCAAAGCCATGATGGTCGGATGGGACGAGGTAGAGATTCACCCCCAATCAACTCAGGAAGTCCCCCAGACTTCCGCCCCGGAGGAAGCCTCAGCATGACAACCGCAACCGAAACCCAAAAACCAAAGCGCAGTTTCAGCCTGCCCCAATTTCTGACCAATCGCCCCACCCGTCCCTATGTCCATCCCTATCTGGGCGGCGCGCTCCTGGGCGTGGTCCTCTTCCTCGCCTTCTTCCTGACCGGCAACGGTCTGGGCGCCTCGGGTGGGTTGAACCGTTTTATCGTTTTCTTCGAAGATCTCATCGCCCCCGAACATGTTGACCGTGTGCCTTATCTGATTACCATGGCTGGCGGCGACCTTGACCCGCTGGACAACTGGATTGTCCCGATGATTTTCGGCACTCTGGCGGGAGGCTTTTTCTCCGGCTGGCTCCACGGACGCCTGAAAGTGGAAACCAACAAAGGACCCCGCGTTTCGACCAAATCCCGCTGGGCGTTTGCCTTCATCGGCGGCGCAATCATGGGCTACGGGGCGCGCCTCGCCCGCGGTTGCACCTCAGGGCAGGCGCTTTCCGGCGGGGCGGTGCTTTCGGTGGGCAGTTGGTTTTTCATGTTCGCCGTCTTTGCCGGGGGTTATGCCCTGGCGTATTTTGTGCGCAAATTGTGGAATTGATTGTGATTAATCTTTTACGGAGTACACCATGCCGCCATTTCCGCTTGACCTGATTAACTTATTGGGAAAACCCATCGCATACCTTATCTACGGCTTGATCGGCTTCGGCTTTGGCTATGCGCTGGAAATCTCGGGGTTTGCCATCTCGACCAAGCTCGCAGCCCAGTTTTATTTCAAAGAGATGACCGTCCTCAAGGTGATGTTCACCGCCATTGTGGTCGCCATGGTCTTGATCTTCGCCGCAACCGGATTGGGTCTGCTCGACTATAACCTGATTTGGGTGAACCCCACCTATCTCGTGCCGGGCATCGTCGGGGGTCTGATTATGGGGGTGGGCTTCATCATCGGCGGTTTCTGCCCCGGCACGTCTCTGGTCGCCCTCTCCACCCTCAAGCTGGACGGTCTCTTCTTCACCCTGGGCGGATTGTTCGGCATCTTCCTCTTCGGAGAGACCGTCGAGTTTTACGATGCGTTCTGGCACTCCACCTATATGGGTCGCTATACTCTGCCGGAGATGTTCCACACCTCCTATGGCGTGGTCATCGTGGGGGTGATTTTGATGGCGCTGTTCATGTTCTGGGGCGGCGAGCAGCTCGAGCGCATCTTCGGTAAAAAAGACCTGAAGAAAGAGCCGCGGGTGCGTTACGCCGGGGCGCTCGCCCTTCTGATGGGCGCGCTGATTGTCGCCTTTATCGGACAACCCACCACCGCCGCCCGTTGGGCAAAAATCGCCCCCGTCAAAGAGGCTGCCCTGGTGGAGCGCAAGGTGCAAATACAACCACCTGAACTGGTCAGCCTGGTGCACGATCACCATCTCAAGATCATCCTGCTGGATATACGCAGTGAAGCGGACTACAATTTGTTCCACATCGCCGGGGCGCGGCGGGTCGATCCCAATCAGCTCAACGCCCTGGCGGCTGAATTGCGCCTGGAACCGGCAAACACGGTGGTTGTGGTGATGAGCAACGATGAAGCCGCCGCGACCAACGCCTGGAAGGTTTTGGTGGCGGAGAGCGTCCAAAACGTGTATATCCTGGAAGGCGGAATCAACAACTGGCTCGCTATCTATGCGAAAGACGACCCCAGCCTAAAGCTCAATCCAGCCGCCGGAAATGACGAGTTGCGTTATATCTTCCCCGCGGCTCTCGGCGCCCGCTACCATTTCGCCAACCCGGGCCCGGAGGAGTACAACTTCGAATTCACCCCCAAAGTCCAACTTCAACAAAAACGCGGTCCCACCAGCGGCGGCTGCGGTTAAAATCCCACTTCAGGAGAGCAACGATGCCCATCTACGAATTTATCTGCGATGAATGCGGTCAGGATTTCGAAGAGTTGGTGCTGAGCGCCAAATCCATCGAAGGCGTCATCTGCCCCAATTGCCATAGCGAGCAGGTCACTAAAAAAATCTCGCTCTTCTCGGCTCCGGTTGCCGGCGGAAAGGCGACCTCCTTCTGGGGCGGCTCATCCGCCAGCTCCTGCAACACAGGTAAAACCTGAGGCATCTAAACCGTCTCAGCCGTGGGCTGACAATCCAGACCTCCATGCGCTGTTCTTGATGTACGCTTGAACAGCGCATTTTATTACCTATATTCCCCCATATATCATCCGTAATATCGGATATAATCAACCTATGGATACCCTTCAAATGACCAAACCCAGCCGTAACGTGGTCATATTGAGCCTCTCTCAGGTGCTCTCGATGACCGCTATCACCACCGTGGTTTTCGTGGGGGGCATTACTGGCGCAGAACTTACCAGCAATCCCACCCTGGCGACCTTACCGGTGGCAGTAATGGTAATCGGTGTGGCTTTATTCACCATTCCGGCGTCTCTCTTGATGAATCGTTTTGGTCGCAAACGCGGCTTTCAATTTGCAGCGCTGCTCGCTAGCGCAGCATCGCTTTTGGCTGCGGCGGCGATTTCTCTGGGAAGTTTTTCCCTTTTTTGCCTATCCTTTCTCTTTATCGGAGCGAACTCCAGCTTTGTCCAGCAATACCGCTTTGCCGCTTCTGAAAGCGTTCCATCCCATCAGGCAAGCCAGGCAGTATCATTCGTTTTGCTAGGCGGTGTCCTGGGCGGGTTCTTCGGTCCGGAAATCGTTTCCCTCACCCAAAATCGGGCTGGATTTCCCGAATACAGCCTGACCTTTGCGGCGCTATCCCTTATTTTCCTCTGCGTCGCCGGGTTAATCTCATTCCTGATTAAAACTCAGCCGGTAATCGAGAGAAACGTCGCCGGTGATGAGCGTTCGTTATCTGCTATCCTACGCCAGCGCGGCTATCAGGTGGCGGTGCTGGCAGGGGTGGTCGCTTACGGCGTGATGAGTCTGCTGATGACTGCCACCCCCATTTCCATGCACACTCTGCACGGTTTCAGCCTGGACGCCACCGGCTGGGTAATCCGCAGCCACGTCATCGCCATGTTTCTCCCCTCTCTTTTCAGCGGTTGGCTGATTTCTCGCCTGGGTGTGACGCAGGTGATGGGCTTAGGCACCCTCGCCATGGCGCTCACCGTCATCCTGGATGTCTCTGGCGCCCATTTTCTCAACTATTGGAGCGCCCTGGTGTTGCTTGGCGTTGGCTGGAACTTCCTGTTTGTGGGTGGTACGGTCATGCTCACCCACTACTATTTCCCCTCTGAGCGCTTCAAAGCCCAAGCCCTCAACGACTTTACGATTTTCGGTATCCAGGCTTTGGCATCATTGAGCGCAGGCTCCCTGATTTACCTGACATCCTGGAGCTTTATGAATCTGATCGTCCTGCCTGCGCTGATGTTGATGCTGGTATCGCTGGTGGTGATCTCGCGTCACCCATCGCAAGCATCTGCATCCGTATCGTCATAATAACCGTTGTTAGCTGGGAGGAGGGGAGCAATGCTTTAGCACGATCACAATCCCCAGATTGCTATCGTGAATCACCACAATTTGAACAAACCAGTGTACTTTTCGGTAATTAATATATTGCTGATTCCAGGGTTATTTTCGCTTGAGGAGGTTTTGGATGGGCGAACAGAGCAATATGGCTAACACGGTTGAAATAGATAGCAAGTGGCTGTATCGAGCATGCGGTATCGCTACCATGGTCTTTGCGATTTCCTATTTTGTGATGATCGGCTTGTACGCCATAGCAGGCGGTAAATCCAGCGGCGCGGAAGGCTGGCTCAGGCTGATCTCCAACCACCAAGGGACATGGTGGGGTATCCTCGCCCTGTCGGTTTTCACCGATCTACTGCTGGTGCTGGTCGCTCTGGCGCTCTACAATGCTTTACGTGCTACGAATCACAACGCCATGCTCCTGGCAACCGCCTTTATCGGTTTATTCATCATCCTGGATCTCGCTCTCACCTGGACAAACTACGCTGCCCTGATCTCCCTGAGCGCAAATTACGCTTCAGCCGCCAGCGAAGCGCAGAAGGCGACTCTGGTCACCGCCGCCATCTACCCCGCCACGGTGGTGGATTCGAACCTGTTGTTTGTGTATAACACCCTCACCCTATCCGTCGGGATTCTCATTGCGGGTATCGTGATGCTGCCGGCGGGCTTCTCAAAGCTCACAGCCTACCTGGGACTGGCAACCGGCGCTCTGGGTATTCTGGCAGTGGCGACCTCCTTCTTCGCCAGCACCGTGAGCGACATCTCCATCTACCTCGCCTCGTTTCTGACGCTGCTGTGGGCTTTGTTTCTGGGTATCCGTCTTTTCCGACATGGCAGCCGTAGCCGTAGGTTGGGTTGAGCGCAGCGAAACCCAACAAAACCCTTGCCACGAATTACACGAATTTCACGAAATTGATTGAAACGAACGTCTCGTATGAACAAAACCCGCTTTAGCGGATTTGAACCCGTCAGGCGTCGAATTCATTCGATGCCGTGGGTCTGAGCCTGCGATACCCAACAAACCCTCGCCGCGAATTTCGGGAATTACGCGAAAAATAAAACAACCCAACAACCTGTAGGTTGGGTTGAGCGCTCTCTGCGAAACCCAACAAAAACCTTGCCACGAATTACGCGAAAAATAAAACAACCCATCAACAACCTGTAGGTTGGGTTGAGCGGCTCATCCCTAAATTATTATCGTGATTCAACCCCAGCGAAACCCAACGACTTCACCCCACCCAATACCAGTTCGAAAACAACGCCGTGAACAACCCCAACGCCAGCAGCGAGAACACAAAAATCGCCCGATCCACCCAGGCGTTTCGCCCCCACCTGCCCAACAGCATAAACGCCGGGAACAGCACCCACATGTAGCGCCGCTGGCTCATCAACAATCCCGAGCTTAGGGGAATCACCGCTCCCATCAGCACAAACGCCCCTTCGCTCCAGCGGCGCTGGAACAGCAAGACCACCCCCAGGGCGATAAAAACCAGCACAAAGCCCAGGTCTGCCCAGTTGTCCAGGGGCAAGGCGCCATCCGCCAGCGCCGCCCCCCAACCCTGTACTGGGCGGGTGAACAACTCTGCCACCATCTCAATCGGCGAACGCGGCTGGCGCGCCCAGGCTTGCGAGGCGTGCATGAACGCCAGCGGGTCGCCAAAAGCCAGTTTTAAGTACAGCACATATACCAGAGTCCCCACAGGCGCCAGCAGCGCCGCGATCAGGCTGCCCCACGCGGGGGGTTGTTCACCCGTGGCAAGCGCCTTGCGCCGACGCTGGAACCATTCCAATACCAGCATGGGCATGACAATCAACCCCACCAGACGGGTCAGCGCGGCGAGGATGCTCACCAACCCCGCCGCCCACCAGCGGTCCCTGCGCGCCAGGTACAGGGTCGCCACAGCCAGCAGGAGAAACAGCGATTCGGTATAAATCGCCGAACCAAAAAACGAAGCCGGATAAATCAACACATACCAGACCGTTCGATCCGCCGCGCCGACATCCCCTTCGATTTCCACCAGGCGATAGAGCAAAATCACCCCCGCCAGCAGCGCCAGGTTGGAGAGGATTATCCCCGCCCAGAGCGGGTCGCCGGTGACGGCGCGCATCGCCTTCAGCAGCATCGGGTAGAGCGGGAAAAACGCCACCGAGGGAAAAGCGACATTCTCATAGCGATACCCTTCCTCGGCGATGCTCAGGTAAAAGCCGGTATCCCAGCGGCTGCCGAACACATCCAGCAGGGTGTTATCCGGGCGGATGTGATACGGCGGGACATTCGAATCGGCAAAGATTGGCGTCGAAAAATACGCCACACCTGCAATACCCAGGCGCGTCGCCAAAAATGCCAAAAACGGCATCCACAACCAGCGGTAAGCCCTCCAATTAATGCCCATCTACCCGATGACCCTTCAGTCAAGCGCCAAAACCGAGCCGCCCTGGCTGCGGGAGGGTGACTCCCCTCCCGCAACATCTTCCCTGGTGACCACAAATGGCTGGCTGCGCAAAACCCTTTGGTAGAGGAGCGCACCCTGGCTCATTTGTTGATCAGCGGCATAAAGAGCAACTGCTGGGCGATTCCCACCGGCAGATTGAACACAATCGCCTCGTTCTCTGGGAGCCACACCGGAGCATCTTCGCTGAGGATAATCAACGTCGCCGCGCCCTCGTTGCCGATGGCTTCTATCATGTAGTAACCCAGGTCTGCCCCGCTGGAGTTGATCAGGAACATTAACTCTCCAGCATCGTTAGACTGTAGATCACCCAACGATACCCCATTGGCAAAGACCGAAACCTGGCTGTTGGGCGAGAAATTCCCGCCAAACACGGTGAAAAAACTGCCCGGCGCGCCGACGGTATGGTTCACCTGCAGCGTGGCGGGGTTATACACCCCCGCATATCGCTGCCAGTTGAACCCCTGGGTGGGCAGTCCCATCACCGGGATTAAACCGACGCCGATTAAAAACACAACGAGGGTAATCGCAATACGAGTGATATATTTCATGTAGGTCTCCTGATTTTAAACTGATTTTGATAAACATACCCGGCTAAGGATGTTCCTTTGGGGTTGGGAGCAACATCTCTTCCCGCTCAACGGTCCGGTGTGCTCACAACCTGCCGATATTCCAGGCGATACACTGGACCAGCCGGTCTTGCCAGCAAGGTTGACGATAATTCTTGGGGCAGGCTATCAATATACACTGGACGTATCTTCACCTCCTTGGTTATGGCGTAGGCAAGGTCTTGCGGGTCCACCAAAAAACGGTTGATGGCTCGTACGTCGGGGCGTTTACCTTCAACAAGCTGAAGGTACTGCACCACCGGCACCGTGTCCCACCAACCGAACACCAACACGCCGGATTCCGCCTGAGACAAAATCGCTTCGCCCCGTTGGCGAGTGCTCCAATCTTCAGACAAATCCACAATACGCCAGTTCCACGCCAGCGCCGCCATCACGCTTGCCGCAATTAAAACCTGTAAAGCGCGGCGGGTAATCTGAGCCGCCCTGTCCGCTTCGATGCCTCTGAGCCAATCGAACAGGGATTGCGTCCCCAGACCCACCCACAAACTCCATATCAAATACGCCGGCAGGAACATCGTGTCCTTGTCCATCACGCGGTAGTTGATGTAAAAACCGGCGCTGAATACGAACATCCCCATCAACAGAACCGCCTCTTTCCAATTTTTTCGTCCGAGAACCAGGATTCCCACCAAACCAGGTCCGATACCCACTGCAAAAAACGCCCGTCCAAGCTGCGCCAGGCACGCCTGAGTTTCACGCCATAACTCAGCGCCCCGATAAGCCATCATCACCCCCGCAAACGCCCGACCGGTCACCAGCCAGGTGAATCCGTCCCAGGTGGTCAAATCCACCCCTTGAAAATTGAGATTGGCGTCGTACGCGCCGGCGTAGTTGAACGCGGGTTGCGCCAGGTAGCGCAATGGCAGGTAGAGGTATGGCGTCAGAGCGATCGCCATCCCCACCAGGGCTGCTGCCATCACCCTCGGCGCTATCAACCGCCTGGGGTGCGCCAATACGACGAAGAGCAGGCTGGCAGGCGCCAGCAGCGCCATCGCTGCGTGATGACTCAGACCCAATCCAGCCAACAGCCCCACCCAAAACATCCGCCGGGGGGTTGGCGCATCGCTCCATCGCAATAACGCCAGAATGAAACCTGCCATGATGGCGGTATGCAGGGTATAAACCTCCGCCACCAGCGATAACCCCCAGAAGAAGGTCGAGAACGCCAGCAAGCCCAACGCCCCAAAGCTCGCCCAGGCGCCAACCTTCCAGCGCCGCAAAATAAAATCCGCTATCAAAATGGTCAACGCCCCGCAAACCGCCGAAAACAGATTCATCCGAAAACCGACATCGCCAATCGGCAGACGAGACCAGACCATCCCCAGGCTGAGATAGAGCGGGTAACCGGTCGCCCGCATCAGACCGCCGGTGTAGGCGGCTGTGGTCAATTCCGCGCTATCCAGGTTGTATATCGTCGGCGCCAGGGTCAGGTAATAAATTAGTAGCGGCAGCCCAAACATCCCCAGGCTGCGCCAATTCGCGGCTGTTATCCAGCGCAAAAACCCTAAATTGAAAGCGGGATAGTCTCCGCCTCTTTTGAACCTTTCGGAAACTTGACCCTGGGAATGAAATCTAACCGGATTCATGCAACCACACCCATCCTGTTGATAATACTGACCTTTCTCACACTATTAGTCCATTAATTCTACGAAAAGTTGTGTAGATGAGAAAAAATTAATCCAACCCAGACAAAGCCGGTCGTTTAGCAGCAGCCAGGCTTGCTTTCTGGTTGAGTCCAAAGATTATTACGAAATTTTTCGACGATCGGATTGGGGAATTTAGCTTCTTGTGCGGCTCTCAACCTGGCGCATCAATTGCTCCAGTTCAGACCAGAGAAGCTCGATATCCTTGTCCAGCTCGGATTTCAATCGTCGCGCCGTAAAGCCCGCTTCTTCCAGGGCGCGGTGGTAATACAACTGGCTCACGTCGCTTTCCATCCCCCCTCTGGCAAAGGGCGTGGGACCCTGGGCGCGAATCAAGAACTTTGCCGTGGCGTTTCGCAATTCAAAAACCTGGCGGGTTACCGCCTCCACCCGAGTCGCAAGCTGTTCGTTGTAGCGGCGCACCGATCGGCGCACATCTCCGGCGTCATTCCGGAATTGAAAAAGCATCCGATCCGCCTTATCCAACACCGCCCCGATATCCCGCTCAATCAGCTCCACGTCATGCAGGGCGTCCCCGCAGATTTCGGAGACCCTCAGGCAGGTCTGATGCCAGACCGGCAGGAGATTTAGCATATCCTGCACCCGGCGCCTCTCGATTCGATTCATCCAATGCTTCAACATAGATGCAAATCGTGGTCCATTCTCTAGCTGGTTTTTCGAGGCGATTATAGCATGCCCGACCCCCGCTTCCGGCGTTTCTCAGCAAATATTCAGACTGTTCCAGGTGAATTCAGGCAGTATCATCGGGAAAAACCCCCACCAGAGGAGACCCCTAGAGAAATCAATCGAGCATGGCGTATTTTTTATGAGAAAATCCGCGTAACCCACTTGCCAGTTTGGGGTTAACTGGTATAAGATGATCGCACAAAATATTGCCAGCAGATTTCATTGTTTTACACCGGCGCAACAAAATACGTGCATTTTGTCACATATTTCGAGGATATTCATCACAAGACAGCCCGTTTTTCCTCTCTACAATCAGTGATTAGGCAGGATTTTTTCCATAAGCGCATTTTTTTATCGGCAATCAACTATACCACTGACCAGTAACCAGATGTAACCCGCCCTTACCGGTAACCTGGCTGAAAGATGAAAGTCGCTGAGCATACTGCGGGAACAGGAATGTCCACCTATCTGCACAAACCGCTTTATCTACAAATCCAGGAGTACATTGCTGAGCAGATTGAGTCCGGTAATCTGCCTCCGGAATCGCGCATCCCCTCCGAGCGTGAGCTGAGCAGCGAGCTGGGCGTCAGCCGCATGACCGCCCGCCGCGCCATCACCGAGCTGGTCAACGAGGGTCTGCTGGAGCGCGTCCACGGCGCGGGCACCTTTGTCGCCAAACCCAAAGTGGAATACGCCGCGTCGGAGCTCATCAGTTATTCCAAGGCGATTCGTTCCCGCGGCTTTCAGGTCAGCCGGCAGTTGCTCGAATTCGACGAAGCTCCCGCCAGCCGTCGTCTGGCGGAGCGCCTGCAGGTGCAGATTGGACACCCCCTCTACCGGGTGGTGTTGCTCTGCCTGGCAAATCGCATGCCGGTCGTCCTCGAGCGCGCCTTCTTCCCCTGCGAGCGCTGCCCCGATATCCCCGAGTACGACCTGGAGAAAACCTCCATCTACGACCTGCTCACCGAGGCATACCATATTCGGATTTCTCACATTGACCAGACCATTGAATCCATCACCGCCAGCGATATCGTCGCCCGTCAGTTGCGGGTTGATGAAGGGTTTCCGCTTCTCATGGTCACCCGTGTGGTGTTTCGCCAGGAGGATGACAAACCGGTCTTATTCTCGCAAGACCTTCTCAGAGGCGACTATGCACGGGTCGGTTTCAGTATCCGCCTGAATGAGGACAGATAAGGCGGATAGGAAGGAGGCAAAAATCGAAAGTATCCACGCACGATTTACCTGCATAGACGATAACATCACACTCCATCCTTCCAAACTGCACAAGGAGGTAAGAATATGACCGAGATGGTTGCTCCCGCCGGAGCGGGAGATCGCAAATTATATGCTCGTAAAAGCTCAGGCTTGATCCGCACCATCGGCGTCTTTGGCGCCATGGTTTTCGGGGTGCACTGCATCAGCCTCTCATCCTCAGGTCTGATTCCCTATTCCTGGGTGGCTGGCGTCTGGCCTGGCAGCAGCATTATCGGCGTGCTCACCGTGGCGATGATTCTCTGCCTGTTCCACGCCTATACCTACGCCACCATTGGGGCGGCAATGCCCCGCTCCGCCGCCGATTACACCCTCGCCAGCCGCGTCCTCAGCCCGCCCCTGGCGTTTGCCGCAAGCTGGACTCTGGTGATCTTCAGCGCCATGGTCGCCGGCGCCCTCATCGCCTGGATTCCCTCCACCGCCGTTCCGGTCTTCATGCAGACCATGGGCATCGTCTTCAACAACCCATCCATGACCGCCTTCGGCGAGTGGTCTGCCAGCTCCACCGGCATCATCGTCATCGGCACGGTCTGCGCCGTAATCACCTTCGTCACCATGATTCTTTCCACCCGCACCATCGTGCGCATCCTGGAAATCGGCTTCTTCCTGGGTTTGCTCGCCTGGTTGATCATCTACTTCCAGCTCCTTGCGCCGGTCTCCTCGTTCCCCGAGGCGTGGGATAAGTTCATGGGCGCAGGCAGCTATGCGTCGCGCATCCCCACCGCCGAATCCCTGGGGATGGTGATCAACCCCAACGTCGCCCTGATGACCCTGGCGGGCTTGATCATGGGCTTCTGGATTTTCTACGGCTACTACATCCCCACCTTCTTCGCCGGAGAAGTCAAGCAGGCGGATAAGACCCTCCTGGCTGGGAGCTGGTCGTCCCTCATCGTCACCTGGGCGATCTTCGTCCTGGGCGCCATCCTCATCCAGCGCCTGGTGCCGTTGGAGTGGCTAGC
>JBBIPD010000061.1:0-242 GCA_037443025.1 Chloroflexota bacterium | reverse complement strand
GAAAGCTACCTGGGTCAGTCGGACTTCGAAGGCATGGCGATGCCCTATATCACCTTCTGGGCGGCGATTTTACGCCCCAGCTTCCCCCTGGTGCTGATCGTCTTCATCGCCTGGGTCTATACGCTGATCAACCTGGCGCAGACCTACTTCTTCTACTGCTCCCGCATCGTCTTCGCCTGGTCTTTCGACCGCCTCATCCCCGAAGCGGTGTGCTGGATTCACCCCAAGCTGCACAGCCCCAT
>JBBIPD010000060.1:0-11889 GCA_037443025.1 Chloroflexota bacterium | reverse complement strand
TTTAGCGTCGAAGAGTTTGGCGGTAATTCGTTTCTCATCCGCTCTGTACCCCTGATCCTGGCGGGCATAGAACCGGAATCGGCGTTGCGTGTGCTGGTGGATGAGTTCGAGGAAGACGAAACACCGCTTCAAAAGGAACATGAGGCGCAAATCATCGCTCGCATTTGTAAGCGAGCCGCGGTTAAAGCTGGACAGATTTTATCCACAGAGGAACAGAAAGCTCTTCTCAGAGATCTCGAGTTATGCGCCTCGCCGCGCACCTGCCCTCACGGGCGCCCCACGATGATTCATCTCTCGGTGGATTTACTTCATCGCCAGTTTGGAAGACGCGGAGCCATATAAAGCTTCCACCACGCTCGAATAGAGCATTGCCCTCAGCGTGTGGATAAACCGAATATCTCGCTTCTGGTAGAACAAGAAGAGGGGAATGTATCTCTCAGATGATGAACGGGAGGCGGATGATCACTTTAGTCCCCTGCCCAACCTTGCTTTCGATGTTGATCTTTCCCCCGTGAGCGTCAATGATGTGTTTGCAGATAAAAAGACCCAACCCCGTCCCATGAACCTCTTGTTCTGTGGAAGGGACTCGAAAGAATTTCTCGAATAAATGGGGTAAATACTCTGGCTGAATGCCTTTTCCAGTATCGCTCACCGAGAGGATGATTTCATCGAATGTGGATTGGGAGGAGAGTGTAATTTTGCTGCCGGGTGGGGAGTATTTATTGGCGTTTGTCAACAAGTTCAAGAGAACCTGTTTCAGTTTATCCTTATCTGCAGTGATATAAATCGGATTGGGGAATTTCTCTAATACCAGCTCTTGTTGTTTTTCTGCGATTTTCTCCCGAATCAGGACCGCTGATTCCTCCATAATTTCACCGACTTCCACCTGGGCAAAATTGAAACGGGCGCGACCCGACTCCAATCGGGCGAGATCCAGAAAAGCAGAAGCCATATCGGACAGGCGGTTGATTTCTTGTTCAATTGTCTGAATGATCTTGCTTCGACGTTCTTCAGATATCTCCGGTCTTTGGAGGATATATGCCGCAGCGGAAAGCGACGCCAGGGGCGTGCGAAGTTCATGTACAAATTCGGATATCAGGTCTGCTTGTTGAAAGAGACGGGCATTCTCGATGGCGATGGCTGCCTGTGCGCCAAGGGCTAAGAGGAGGTCTTGATCTTCTTCTGTAAAATCACCGGATAGCTTATTGATTGCTTCGAGTACGCCCACGACCCGATTCTTGCGCAACAACGGAACACCCAGGAGTGAGGCAGTCTCGATTTGGGTGATTTTGCCAATATTATCATAATGGCGCGGGTCTTTTCGAGCATCGTTCAGAATAACCGGTTGATGGTTGGAGATGATCCAGCCAGCGATGCTGCCGCTGACCGGCACAATCAAATCGCTCATCAGAGGAGCATCCAGGTTGGATGCCGCTCGAAAATAGAGCTGTTCTTTCACCTGATCGTAGAGCAGGATTGAGACAGCCTCGGCTTCACATAGCTCGGCGGCAGCCTTGACAATGTGAGACAGCAGGCTGTCCAGGTCTAACATAGAAGCCAGGTCATGAGACAGTTCCAGCAAGCGCTGATATTTCAACGGCAATGTGGTTGTCTCAAGCGTGGTCACCCAATACCTCATCCACTAATAACGGAATCACCAATGCCACGTCATGCGCCAGGACGATGTCCGCACGGACATCAGCATAGGTTTGGGTTTGGTTAATGATAATCAGATGGGCGCCCTTCTCCAGGGCTCGCATTGGCAAACCCGCAACAGGCAAGACCTCCAGCGACGATCCCGCAACAATCATCAGCTCGCAGACCTGGCAGCATGCCTGGGCTTGCAGCCACGTCTGGGCGGGGAGCTGTTCTCCGAAGAGAATGACGTTTGGTTTGAGGATATTCCCACAAGAAGGGCAGTGGGGGATGATCCCTTCCTCGAGATATGGTTGGATAAAATTTTCGGATTCGTATTTCAAGAAGCATCCGATACAGGTCAAGGTGCGTAGACTGCCATGTACCTCAAGGACATTCGAAGAGCCTGCACGTTGATGCAACTCGTCAATGTTCTGGGTGATGATGGTCTGGATATAGCCGGCTTGCTCCAGGCGAGCCAAGCCAATATGGGCAGGGTTTGGCTTGGCGGCGTGGATATCCCTGGCTAAAGGTCGCATCCAGTTGAAAAATTTTTCGGGATGGTAGCGAAACGCATTGAGGGAGGCGACCTCGAATGGGTCGTATCGCTCCCAAAGACCGCTGCTGGGTGAACGAAAATCAGGGATACCCGAAGGCGTGGAGATACCCGCGCCCGTCAGAACCACTGTATAATTGCTGCTTCGAATAATCTCCGCAGCATGTTTCAGATTCTCCCTCATATCCTCTGAGACGGTCATTAGAGGCTTCGTTGGATGACCTTCTCTGCCAGTTTCTGAAATTGTTGAGCGGATAAGCTATCTGGTTGTTGTAATATCACTGGAACGCCGTTAACCGCTGCTTGATAGGTGAGCTCTGGCGCAGGGGTGAAGATGACCGAAATGTTATGTTTGAGCTGTTCTTGAACCTGACTCCAGGTCATTTGAACGCCGGATCGGAAGCGATTGACCAGAACGGCGGTGATGTTTCCTGCCCCAACGCCCTTTCCGGTGAGCTCGTCAATCATTATTCGAGTTTGTAGCACTGAATGGGGAACCGGTTCGACAATAACGATCAACTCATTGCATTGGGGAATGACTTTCTCGACCATAGGCGTGAGCGACGATCCCAGGTCGAGGATAACGTGCTTAGCAAGGAACGGTAAATTGCGGCTGATTGCTTCGAAATGGGCAAGGGCATTTACATACCTGGCGTCGCTGGGACGATGAGAGGACAAAAGCAAACGCACACCCGAAGAATGTAAGACCAATTGATTCTCGATTTCTTTGAGGGTTATCTCGTTGGGTTTGCGCTCCAACAGTCGGAGCATCCCCTCCGCTTTTTGATAGCCCAATTCGAGCCCAATGGTTCCCATTCCGGGTCTGAAATCCGCCACAATCACCTCTTTTTTGTTATCCTCTCTGATGGCTATCCCCAGGTTGATGGCGATTGTGCTGACACCCAGACCTCCTTTCACCCCCAGGATGCCTACCATGTAACCTCGTTCAGACGCCAAAGACTGGGAGGGCGTCACCGGCATTCTGCTCTTGCTTGCCCGCGCCAGAACCGCCTTAATATGAGCCAGAAGTTCTCGAGGTTGGGTGGGTTTTGTCAGGTAATCATCTGCCCCGGCTTCAAAACCGGCTACTTTATCGTCCAATTGTGATTTGGCGGTGAACATGATGATAGGAACTTCGGCTGTGCGGGGGTCTTCGCGCATTTTCCGCGCGACCTCATAGCCATCCATTTCAGGCATCATGATATCGAGCAAGACCAAATCGGGGACTTCGCTTTGGAACATGGCTAAAGCTTGAGGTCCGCTGCTGGCGACCTGCACCTCATAGCCTTGCCTCTGGACGATAAGCCCTACCAGTTTCAGGGTGTCAACATCGTCATCAATGATCAGGATTTTTTCTGGCATGAGAGCTCCACGGGCTTGAGAAAAAGGGTATTCACTCAGGTGTTGTGGTGAAAAATCGGAAGATTTATCAGCCCCTGCAACAGGCAATACGCCAAAAAGCGCGCTTTACTTTTTAAGCTATAATCTTTTTATGATGTTTGACAGTTTTCAGTATATTTTACAACACAACTGCCGAATTGCACTTAACAAACCTGTTTTAATAGGCGTATCTGGCGGTCCGGATAGTCTGTGTCTGTTGGATTTGTTTTGGCGACTGGGTTGTCCGGTGATTGTTGCCCATCTCAATCATTGCTTGCGACCGGCGGCAGAGGCTGAGGTGGAGATTGTGCGCAGGGAGACCCGCGCGAGAAACCTGCCTCTGTTGTATCAGAAGTTGAACGTCTCAGAATATGCAAAGAAGCATCGGATGTCAATTGAAGAGGCGGCTCGCGAGGTCCGCTATCAATTCTTGTTCGAGCAAGCCAGACAGACCGGGGCTCAAGCTGTAGCGGTCGGGCATAACGCGGATGATCAGGTTGAGACGATCTTGATGCATTTATTGCGCGGCTCTGGTTTAGCCGGTTTGAGAGGGATGCAGTACCAGCTTTTACCGAATAACTGGGATGCCGAGATTCCGCTCATCAGACCGTTGCTTGGCTATTGGCGGGAAGATATCCATAGATACCTGGAAGAGCGCGGTATCAACCCGGCATTGGATGAATCGAATCTTGAGGTAGATTACTCTCGTAACCGTGTGCGCCTGGAATTGATACCCTACCTTCAAAAATATAACCCACAGATTAAGAAAGCCATTTTCCGGATGGGGGATATTTTGGGCAACGAATATCAGGTTGTTGAAGAGTCTGTCCGTTCCGCCTGGGATGTCTGTTGTGTCTCACAAGATGTAAATTATGTTTGTTTTGACCTTATCCGCCTATCCAATCAACCGAAAGGGATTCGACGCCATTTGATTCGTCGAGGAATCGGGTCAATTCGCAACGATTTGCGAGATTTGGATTATGACCAGATTGAAAGGGCGATTGAGTTTCTCAATACCCCTGACGCAAAACGAACCGTTATCAATGAAATATCAATGCTTATAGAGGGGAAGTTGCTCTGGTTGGCGACCTCCGACGCCGATTTGCCGCCGGGCGACCTGCCCCAATTGGCAGACAATCAGGTCTATTGGGTGGATGTCCCTGGATATTGTTATTTGCCAAACGGATGGGTGTTCCGCGCCGAGGCGGTTGATGTTGGCGATTTGGAGAAATTTTCACCCGAAGAAAACCAGGATGCGTTTCAGGCATGGGTTGACGCGAAGCGCTTATCCTCAAGGATTGAATTGCGAGGTCGAAGACCGGGCGATCGATTCCAGCCGCTGGGGATGGCGCAGGGCTCAATAAAAATCTCGGATTTTATGATCAACCAAAAGATTCCCCAAAGAGCGCGTGAGTTATACCCGCTTGTAGTTTCTGCCGGGGAAATCGTCTGGATACCGGGTTACCGCCTCGGGCACTCGGTGCGGATCACCCCAGAAACTGAGCATATTGTTCGCCTGTCTTTGAAACGGGATGCTGGCGAATAGCAATCTGACCATGCTATAATTTGTTCTGTATATTGTTGGTTAACAATGAGGGTGTGATGCCATGAAAGTTAATTTCTTTGCCACCTTACGCCAGGTCACCGGTCAGAAGACGATTGAGCTTCCAGTGGAAGAAAATATCACAGTCCGCCAATTGATAGACCAAATTATTGCCCTTTATCCAGGACTTAAGGGGGAGCTATTTGACGAAAATGGCGAATTGCATCATCGAGTCCATGTTTTGGTGAATGGACGAGATGTGCCATACCTGGAAAATCAGATGGATGCCACCGTAACCTCGCGCGATACGATTAACATATTCCCCGCGGTTGGCGGAGGGTGAGGAGACCCTTATGGCGCTTGACCGTTATGGTCGTCGGATTCACTATCTCCGCATCAGCGTGACCGATCACTGTAACCTCCGTTGCATCTATTGCATGCCGGAGGAAATGGTTTTTCGTCCGACAGCGGAGTTGATGCAAGACGATGAAATCCTGCGCTTGGTGCGCATATTTGCTGGTCTGGGGTTCGATAAATATCGCCTGACCGGGGGAGAACCCACCGTTCGAGCTGGTATCGTATCTCTGGTCAAATCCATCTCACAGACGCCTGGGGTGATATCTGTCACGATGACCTCCAACGGGGTCTTGTTTTCCCGATTGGCAGGCGAGTTGGCAGATGCCGGCTTGAAGCGGGTCAATTTCAGCCTTGATACACTCGACCCTGAGAAATTCAAGCGTTTCACCCGCTGGGGGTCACTTGAGGAAGTCTGGCAGGGCATCGAAGCGGCTGAACGGGTGGGATTAGCCCCCATAAAAATTAATGCGGTTGTGGTGCGTAATCACAATGAGGAAGATATTGTCCCTCTGGCTAGATTGACGCTGGAGCGTCCCTGGCAGGTGCGATTCATCGAAATGATGCCGTTTGGCGGCAAGACCGATTTTCAACGCTCAAACGTAGTGACTTCGGATGATGTGCGGGCGCGTATTGAGCAGGAATTAGGCGGACTGACGCCCCTCAATGAGGGTAAGCTGGATGGAGAAGCCCGTGTCTTCCGGGTGGATGGGGCAATGGGGACGCTTGGATTTATCTCGACCATCAGTCAGCCGTTTTGCTCATCATGCAGCCGGGTGCGACTGACAGCAGATGGACGTCTGCGGTTGTGTCTTTTACACGACAAAGAGATTGATTTGCTCACCCCAATGCGCTGCGGCGCCACAGATCTTGAAATGACAGAGCTTATTAGAGGAGCCGTGTGGGATAAACCCTGGGGTAATCAACTGGCACAGGGTTTAATCCCATTGAACCGGGCGATGAGCCAGATTGGCGGATGAATCTGGCTCGCCTGCGTCGTCTCAGTATTTAGCTGATAGAGTCTCCAGTTTCATACTGATTTCACGCCACTGGACTTTGGAGATGCCCAGCTTCTGACGGATTTTGTCGCGGGCAATCCCTGCCTTCCAGTCGTTGAGGGCGCACGTCCAACGGCACATATCGAAGGATAGGTGTTTTTTCAGACCGGCTTCGTTGCTGAGATCTTCGAGAAGGTATTCCAACCGACGGGGCGACCAGGGGAAGATGCGGTCTCCCAATTGATATTGGGATTGATACTCCTGGTATGCACTCACCCAGTCTTCGGGTAGTTCGATTTTGCGTTCTTTATAGCGACTCTGGGGGTTTGTGTAGCGGACAAAGAGGATTGGTCCGCCGGGAGCATCAAGATCAACGTGGGCTGGGCTCAAGGCGAGGCATTCCCCTTTCTTGATGCCGGTGCCTAAAAGCAACAAAAGCAGCGTGGCATACCGGGCATCGGGCTTTGGGGGCTGGCGATGGGCGTTCGCAGCTTCGATTACCGCTTCAACTTCCTCAGGAGTGAGAACCTCGGGAAGCGGGCTTAGCACGGTTCGCTGGACAACCTTCTCAGCGGGATCGGTGAGGATTACCCCATTTTTATGCAACCAGCGGAAGAACGCTTTGAGAGAGGTGATCCTTCTGGAAAGGGTTTTAGGGCTGCAAGGGACACCTCGCCCGGTCTGCATCCATTCCAGAAAGCTGTTCAGGTCGGTGGTGGTCAGGCTACCCAGGGGACGGTCTGGAGGAAGGTAGATGGCGAGCAGGTGTAAATCGGCTGTAAAAGCTTTGACGGTGTGAGCGGAATTTCCTTGATCTTCAAGGTAAATTCGCCAGGCTTTGATGGTGGGGATGAGGGTGGATTGGGGCGTGATATGGGCAGAAACAGATTCTGGAGCCATATATCCTCCTGGTTATGATAAATTTGTTTCGTATAGCCAACCTATCAGAGTTTATCTTAAGACGCTAATAATGTCAACAATTTTGCATGATTAAGATATTTTCATGGATAATCTTCTATCCTCATGTATAATGGATGTCCGATACCAATCCAGCAGATTAATCAAGTGCTGGATAACGTAGGAGGCATCATGCAAAAACAAACCCTATACATCACCATCTTGAGCGCACTCTTTCTGATCATTCTGTCTGCCTGTAGGTCATCTTCGCCGCCCACCCAGGAGCCTGTTGTAACGATCCCATCCCCCACGGAAGAAATTCAGGTTTCAAGCCCAACGGCTGAACCTCCGGCTGTCCAGGAAGCCAGCCCGGCTTATCCTGCTCCAACGGTCGAGCATGTTCCATACAACCCTTATCCTGCTCCAATCGAGGGGGAGAATATGGAATGGTCTAAGATTCCGGAGCTTCTGGCAAGCGGAAATGTCAGCGAAGTGCGCCAGCTTCCCACGCTTGAGATTATCATCACCTTGAAAGATGGGAGGTTTGTCCTGACAACTGCTCCTGCAAAGGATGAAATATTCACGCTTTTAGATCAGTGTGGTGAAAAGTGTAATAGTATCCGCCGGTTGTCGGAATGGTAGACTGACATAAAAAAATCACCCGCCAAGCGATGGGCGGGTGATTTCTTATTGTTCTGAAGACAACTATTCCCCAGCCAACCCCAACGAGGGGGCAATGCGACGCATGGCGGAGATCACATTCTCTACGTGTTCCCACAAATCTACGCCAAATTCACCTGCCGCTCGTTCAATCTCTTCCCGGTTGGCGCCGGCGGCAAAGGCGTGGTCTTTCCATTTCTTCTTAACTGATTTTGTTTCCAGGTCGTAAAGGGATTTCGATGGACGAACCAGGGCAACCGCGGTGATTAAGCCTGTAATTTCATCGCAGGCAAAAAGCGCTTTTTCCATACGGGATTGGCGCGGCACGCCGGTATGATCTGCGTGGCTGAGTATAGCCCGGACAATCAGCTCTGGGACGCCGCGTTCACGGAGGATAGGTGCTCCAGCCTGGGGATGCTCATGCAGGGTGGGATGGATTTCCCAATCGAAATCGTGGAGTAAGCCCACGCATCCCCAGGTTTCGATATCTTCCTGGTATTTTTCGGCATAGAAGCGCATCGCTGCCTCTACGGCGAGCATGTGGCGGATGAGGTTGATGTTTTTGACGTATTCCTGGACGATATTTAACGCTTCTTCTCTGTTCATTGCGCCTCCTCGGGAAAAATCGGCTCGGGTTCGCCTAAAACGGGCAAGGGTCTGGCGTAATGCACCTCCCAGAAGGCAACCAGGGTCGCCGGTATCTCGCGGATATGCCAGTAAAGTAAGGAACGCCTGCGGTATTGACGTTGATCAGCGACCACACCCACTGCCGACAAACCGAGGTTGTTACAGGTGTAGATTGCACGCGGCAGGTGAAAGGCTTGGGTGACCAGGATGGCTTCCTTTATCCCAAATATCGCCTGGGCGCGATAACAAGTGTCGTAGGTTCGCCAGCCAGCGTAATCCAAAATGATGACCTCGTCGGGGACGCCCAGACTCAGAGCGTATTGTCGCATCGCTTCGGGTTCATTGTGATATTGGGTGCGATTATCTCCGCTCATCAATAATTTCTTTACTTTTCCCCGGAAGAAAAGGTCAGCTGCAGCGGCGACACGGTCTTGCAATACGGGGGTTGGGCTCCCATCTCGCCAAAGCCCGGCGCCGAACACAATTGCCAAATCTCTCTGAGGGGCATCGCCAATCGAGTATATCCTGGGATTGGCGTATAGTTGCGAGATGAATCGCGGCATCAGGAGGATGATGACCACGACGAAGAACGTTAATATCAATAACTGAAAAATCATTTTTACGACTCTGCTAATCACGGATTATGATTTTACCATCAGATGAATCCACCCGTGTCTTCCTCTTGCAGATACACCCGGATAAGGATAAAATCTCTCAACTATGAGCGACCCATATCAGGAAACTCTGGATTATTTGTATAGCTTCGTGGATTTCAGCATGTCCAAATCTTTCCGCTACTCAGCGGATAAGTTCAATTTAAACCGCATCCAGAAACTGGTCGCCCAACTGGATCACCCTGAGCGACGCTACCCCAGTCTGCACATTGCGGGGACGAAGGGTAAGGGTTCTGTCGCCGCTTTCTGTCAAAGCGTATTGAGCGCGGCAGGTTATAAAGTTGGTTTATACACCTCTCCGCATTTACACGATTACACTGAGCGGATCAAGATCGACGGCAATTCGATGCCGCACGAGGATTTAATCCTTTTGGTAAGGGAGTTAAAACCGATCATTGAATCGATTCCAGAATTGACCACATTCGAGATCACCACAGCCCTGGCATTTGAGTATTTTGCGCGCCAGAAGGTGGACGCCGCTGTGATAGAGGTCGGGCTTGGCGGTCGCCTGGATGCAACCAATGTTATCTTACCCAATGTCTCGGTCATCACCTCAATCTCGTACGATCACATGTTCTTGCTTGGGAATACCCTGAGGGAAATTGCCAGGGAAAAACGCGGCATTATTAAAAACGGCATTCCGGTGGTTATGTCGACCCAAAAGGATGAAGCCCGGTTGGTAATCCAGGCGATTGCCGAGGAGCGCAACTCTCCGTTGATTCAGGTCGGAAAGGATTACTTCTTCAAAGAGGTCTCCCATACACTCGCCAATCAGACTTTTTTAGTCTGGGCGTTATCCGAACAGGAAGAGGTCGAAAAATATCTGGAGTCCAAAGGGAAAGAGGGAAAACAACCAACGGAATTGACAATTCCACTCCTCGGTCATCACCAGATAGAGAATGCAACGACCGCTTTCGCTGCCTTACAGGTGTTCAAGAACAACGGTTTGATGGTGGAGGATGAAGCGATAGCCCGCGGTTTTGAAAACGCCAAATGGTATGGAAGATTTGAGATATTACAACAAAATCCTCCGGTTGTCATCGACTCTGCCCATAATCGGGATTCGGCTCTAAAATTACGAATAGCCCTGGATGATTACTTCCCGGGCATACCGGTCATTCTGGTCTTTGGAGCATCTGAAGATAAAGATATTGAAGGCATGTTGGCTGAGTTGATGCCAAGGGCGGACTATTTGATAGCAACCCAATCATTTCATCCGCGGGCAATTGAAGCCGAGACGATATTGGAAATTGCCAAAAGGTATGGACTGTCTGGGCGCATTGTTCCAGATGTTGCTGATGCAATGCATGAAGCGCTGCTGATGTCTGGAGGGGAAAAGTTGGTTTTGGCAACCGGGAGTATATTTATCGCAGCCGGAGTACGGGAAGCCTGGTATGCGAAAAACAGCATGGTTGCCAGAGCCTGAGTTGGTTTTTTGGAGAATTTGTTATGAGAGACATTCGTGACAAAGATTGGTATTTTGGGGATGAGGACGATAACTTTGGGGAGGCTCTCCACCGCAGAACGGAAGAACTTTACGGCGTCCCAGATGCAGTCCCGGATGAGGATGGGTTTATCGAATGCCCCGTCCTTCCATTGAGGGACCTGGTTGTGTTTCCGCATATGGTGTCGCCGATATTTATCGGTCGGGAGGCGTCTTTGTTGGCAATAGAAGACGCCCAGATAAACGACACGACGGTAATAGCCCTGACTCAGCGTGATCCGGAGGACGATGACCCCGGTCCGGAAGACTTTCTCCCGATTGGGGTGGAGATGGCGGTTGGGCGCTTATTGAGTATGCCGGATGGCTCCAGTTCGGCGTTGGTGCAAGGTCGGCGACGGGTGGAAGTTGTGGAGTTTGTGCAGCTCGATCCGTATCTGCGAGTGAGGGCGCGCCCGATTTATGAACTGGTGGAGGTAGACCGGCAGACAGATGCCAGCATGCGCACCGCTCTGGAACTGTTCCAAAAGTGCGTCCAGCTTGATCGCAGCATACCCGAGGAAGCCTATCTCTACGCGTTAAACATCAACGACCCTGCCTGGCTGACCGACATGATTGTGACTGCCATCGCGCCGACCTTTGAGGAGCGCCAGATACTATTGGAGATGACCGATCCTCTGGAGAGACTCCAGCGGGTTATCAAATTGCTCGCCAGCGAGGTGGATGTCCTGGAGTTGGAAGATGAAATCCACACCCGGGCGCAGAGTGAGGTGGATCGTTCTCAGCGAGAGTTTTATCTGCGAGAGCAAATCAAAGCGATTCAAACCGAGCTGGGGGAAGGGGATATCTGGTCGAAAGAGATACAAGAATTACGGACACGGGTGGAGAGCCTGACGCTTCCCGAAGAGGTGCAGGTACGGGCGCTGAAGGAGGTTGACCGCTTAGCCCAAATGCCCCCGATGTCTCCCGAGGTGGGGATTATCCGCACATATGTGGAATGGATACTCGAACTTCCCTGGTCAGAAGCGACCGAGGATAATTTAAATGTCAAACACGCCGCCAAAGTGCTGGAGCGGGATCATTATGGCTTGCCGCGAGCAAAAGAGCGCATCCTGGAATATCTG
>JBBIPD010000059.1:0-11912 GCA_037443025.1 Chloroflexota bacterium | reverse complement strand
CCAGCCTGGGCTGCCGGGATGGCTACTTGCAGGTGGAGCGAGGTGGGGTTGGAGATGATGACCGCGTCGGGGTGGCGCGCCAGAGCCGCCTGCAAATCGGTTTCGACTGGAAAAGCGGATAACTCATCCTCGGGCAGGCTGGAGTGGTGGGTGCGGTACAGGATGATGTCCCGCTCGCCCAATGCCAGCAGATTGCGCAGGTGACGCCTTCCGATTGATCCCAGCCCGGCGATTAAAAATCGCATATTTATCTCACCAGTCCAGGTCTTTCTCGTAACCCCAGGCAATCAGGGCTTCGCCGGCAGCCTGTTTGAAGATTTGCCGGTCGCGGGGGGTGAACAGTTCGCGCCAGGTGCCGCGCTGCCCCTTGCTGAGCGCTCCGGCGATCTCCGAGGCTTTCTGCTGCTGCCAATCGGCGTCGGGGTTTTGCTCCAGTTCAGCCTGCAACGCCTCCTGCAAGCCCGGCATGGAAACATCTGCCCCAAGGAAAGACCATAAACGGCGCATTTCTTCCCAGGGATGCGCCAACAGGTCTTCATAACGCAGGTGAAGGTAGCGATCTTCGAGAAGCTGGCTGGCGACCTGGTGCGTGTCGCTGACATTGTGGCGCCAGCCCTCCGCCGCCTGGCGCAGACTTTTTTCGGTGAAGATCGAGCGTTGCCCTGAGAGAAATGGGGTGGCGTCTCTGGCAAAGCTTTCCCGGATGCGCATATCCTCCGCCGATAGATGTCCCTGGCGGTCTATAAACGCCTGGAAGCGGTGCGATACGGCGGCGTCGCGCCCATCCCGGATGATGAAAATGAGGCGCGCCTCAGGATATATCTTCACCAGCTTGCGGACGGCTTCGCCGTCCATCAGGCTGTTGGGGCTTTTATCGCCCACCAGGTTATCCGGCGACCATTTGCCCACCTGCCGGGCGTCGCGCTCCATGATAAAGTCAGCGGTTGCGCGTAACACCAAGGAAGAGAGATCGCGCCCCCGATTCCAACGGTTGCTGCGCCTGGATAGCCAGGCGCCCACTGCTTTGTCTTGCACCAAAGCCTCCAGGAGCGGGGCGCGGGTGAAGAAGTGTCCCTGATAATTGCAATGGACTTGCGGATGGACCCGAATCAGACGGGTGAGCAGGGTGGTGCCTGAGCGGGCATGACCGAAAATGAAGAATTTTCCCATTGGGAAGAAGGCTTTGGCTTCAGCCACCTCCTCCAGAGTGATGGGGGGGATTTCACGCCGTCCGCGAGGCGAGACATCGCCCTTTAGCAGTACCTGGGCAGCGCGTTTGAGGCGTTTGATGACAATCATAGGCAACGATGGTCAAATAAATGGGTCACGAATCAGGTTTGGCGACGATGGTTGATTAACGAGAGGAAAAATTCTGCAGTGCGCTTGCCGGAGCTGCCATCGAGATAGGTGCATTCTTGTTTCAAGAAGCAGCGCTGAGCCTCCAAATCGGCGTGGGGATGCTCCAGGTAGAAGTTAATCGCCTGGCGCAATTCATCCTGGTTCAGGACAACTTTGCCAGCGCCCGAGGTGCGGAAGCGGGAATGGGTGGGCCAGACCCCAATTTGCGACATGGGCACCCAGTATTTACCCGGGTAGCCTTCTTTAGAGTCGATGCAAACGCTGATGATGGGGCGTTCCTGGAACGACGCCTCCACGCACATGGTTGAATAGACGGTGAGGAAGATATCCGAGTGCGCCATCATCGAAGTGCGTTCGGTGACATCCTCGCCTGAGTAATGACCCAGCGACCCCAGTGGAACAGGCTCAACCACATGGATATGGGGATTCTCCCGGGCTAACCGGCGAATGCGGTCTGCTTCGGCGACATAGTGCCCGCTCATGTGGATTGGATGTAGACGAACCAGGAGTTGGGTCGGAGCGACGAGAGAGTCGGATGTCAGCAAGTTTGCCAATGCCTCGACATTCTGGATGTTGGGCGACCAACTGACAAAGCTGCTGGCGTAGGAGAGCAGCTTTCGCTTTGGGTCCAGACCATGCAGGCGGAAATATTCCTGGCGCGGGATAAGCCATTGGTTCCGCAGATAATTATCGTAGGGAGGCATACCGCCTACATTCACCCGATTCGCCCGCCAGTCGGCGCCGCCGATCAACTCCTGTTTCTGAATCTCAGACCAGCAGGTGATATGGTCCACGTCGGCGCCGGGCAGCCCATAACTGCTGGAGCTATCCCAACTGATGATGGCGGCGGCGGTCGGGATGCGGCGGGCGGCGGCTTCCCGCAGGATGAAGCGATCCTGGCGAAAACCCGGCGAACCGGCAATGACCAGGGAAGGTTGATATTTCTCGAAAAGGTCAGCGTAGAGGTTGGGCGTGAAGCGTCTCTGATAGCGGAGCAAAGCCCGGCGCAGCGGATAAGCGCGACGCATGAGGCGCGCCGCGGTCTCCATGAGAGGGAAAAGCTGACGGCGGCGAGCGTGGGCTTCGCTTTTCACCTGCTGAATGTAACTATCAACCACGGCAAGGTTGATTTTTCCCGCCGCCCCAGCGCGACGTAAGAAGTCCAGCCACCATTGTTGCGAGGGAGAGACCGTCCGGGTGTATTTTGCCACCTGGTCCAGGCGCAGCCCTTCCACCTGTAAGCCGGGTTGCCCATAGCGAGATTGGATGATTTCTTTGGTGGAGTCTTCGGTCAGGACGATGATCTCAACGCCGGCATCCAACAGGGTGGGGATGATATCGCTTTGCAGGAAGTAAAAGGCTGCCAGTCCGTGATCAGCTATGATGAAAACGCGAGGAGGATTCATGGTGGAATAATCTATCCGTTATACGGTTTTCTGAACACAAGTTGATAGCCGGTTGGGGCATGGCTGCGAACCTGAGAGGGCGGCGCAGACTGCCTGGCGTTCAGGAGATATGTCAGGCTGTTGGTTAACCCCTGCAATCCCCAGGCTACCAGCCTTCCAGCCAGACGACGTACGCCGCTCACACCCGGCAACACGGCGTTCTTGAGGTTGCCTATCCCCTCCCCCAAGAGAGAGACCGGATCGTAGAAGCCTTCCAGGTGGACAATTTCCAGACCGTGTTCTGGGGCGAAACGCTGTAAGGCGTAGTGGGTGTAGCGGGCGAAATCAATCGGCGCCTGGTGAATCTTGACCATAAAGGGGATGGCTGCAATCAGGACCCCCCCAGGGGCGAGCATCTTCGAGAGCGAATCCAGCAAGGCGTGACCATCGTAGATGTGTTCGAGGACGTTCATCAGGAGGACGGCATCCAGGCTGCCGGGGCGGAAGGGATTTGCCCGCGTCAGGTCGCAGACCAGGTCCACTTCGGGGTAGGGATACACATCCAGGGCAAGGTAGTTGGGATGGTCCGAGAACAGGTCGGCAAAATCGCCGCGCCCCGCGCCGACATCCAGTATCACCGCGCTCTTTTCCAGTTTTCCCACCTGCTCTGCCAGGAAACGCCAGTTCGCCTGACGCCAGGGCGTGCCGATGTTGGGTCCGCGGAGCAGTTTTTCGGAGGGGTGCATATCTGGGGGCGGCGGGGTGAACACAGGAATCTCACCCTGGCAGGCGACGCTCTGAGCGCAAGCCTGGCAGACCAGGAGACCCGGCTGGCTGACCAGCTCGCCTCCGCAGCGATGGCAGATGAGCACCCTGGAAAGTTGCGGCTTCATCAGTCGGAATTCTCGGTGTAAAGGGCGCGGAAAAGCAGGTTATACACTCTGAGGAGGATGCGCTGAAATCGGGGTCGTTTTGCCAACAATGCCAGCCAGCGTTGAAAGGGGGAGGCTTTTCTACTTGACGGCTCGCGGGTTTGGCTCCGAGCTGGTGGGCTGGCGGTAACGGCGGTCAGCTCTCTCAATAAGTGTTCGGTGATAGTATTGCCCATATGGAAGACGTAGGAGCTCGTGGTTGAGAGGTGCAGATAGCCCAATTCGTCAATCCTGTAATCCAGCGACATGGTTTCGGCGCGCAGCAGCCCCTTGGTAGCGGGCAGAGGGACGACCCGGCGCGCCACCTGGCGCGGGATGATGAACTGCATGTGGGATGCGCCCAGGACCGCCTTGACGCCTGATGCGGGATGGATGATGAGCGGCAGGGGGTTGGCGTGGAACTGGGCTGCCAGTTCGTCGCTGGCGCCGATGCCCAGACAATATTCGTCAACAAGCTCTTTATCGGGCAGGTATTCGCCGAGCTGGTAATCGCCCGTCTCCACCAATGGCAGGTGGGCTGCGCCTGCGCCTTGCATCACATCGTAAAAACTCGGTTGTGCGCCGACCATCCCTGCCTGGGGGAACACTTCCAACACCTGGAGCGAAGCTTCCAGCCAACCGGGTCGGAAAAGCACGTCCGAATCGGCGTAACAAATCAGCTCGTTGGGCATGCTGGCGAAAATCCAGTTCCAGGCGCCGGCTTTGCCCATGTTGTGTCGGGAGAGAATCAGCCAGTCTATCTGTTTCTGGTCGTGCAACTCTTTGAGCCGGGAAACGACCTGATGGCAACTGCCGTTATCGAATACCAGCAGGTCGAACGGCTGGGTGGTAGTCGCTTTCAGGCTGGCGAGCTGGTAGCCGAAAATCTCCAGCGACTGCTCGAAGTAGCCCTCAGTAAATGGGATATAGGTAATCAGGGCGACTCCGATGCGTTGGGGTGTGTAGGCTGGTAAGCCGTTTTTGGCTGGGTTTTTTCCGGTTCTCACGCGCTTACTGGTGGTAAAGTTTGAAGATAGCGTCGTAAAGGGCGAGCAGAGGTTTGCGGATGAACGGGGCGTCAACCAAACGTCTGCGCGGCGATTTGCCCAATCTCAGTTCGGATAGGGCATCTCCGACAAGTTGGTTGCCCATATGGGTCACCAGGGGTTGGCAGGTGGTCAGGCGCAGCAAGCCTGCCTGGTTGATCTGCTCGTCCAGGGAGCGAACCTGCCCCATCGGGCGATCCATCTCAAAGGGCAAGAAGGGCTGGATGGACGCTTTGCGCAGGGTAAATTGGAAGTGCGCCGCCCCTGCGAGAGCCTGGACGCCGCGGTAAGTCAGTCGCCAATCTGAGCGCGACTCGTACCATTGGCGCGCCTGCTCCTCGGGCGTGCCCAGGCTGAGCACATGCTGGCGATAGACCTCCCAGGGGATAAAAATACCGTTTTCCAGGGTGACCTCTGACTGGCAGCGCGCCCACTCCAGGGTGCGATTGTAAAAGGTTTCAGGGGTGCGCATCGGGCGGGCGGTGACCATGCCCACCTGGGGGAATGCGCCCAGGATTTCCAGGCTGGCGGAGAGCCAGCCCGGGTGGAAAAGGATATCGCTATCGGCATAGGCGATATACTCCCCCGGCGCTGCCTGGAAGATAAAGTTCCAGGCGCCTCCCTTGCCCATGTTTTTATCTGCCAGTATCAGGTACTGGATGCGCTTCTCCTGATGCGCCTGCTCCAGAAAGGCGCGCACCTCCTGACAACTGGCGTTATCGAACACCATCAGGTCGTAGGGGGGTTCGGTGTTCTCCCAGATGCTCTTCAGGCAGGTCTTGAGCACCTCCAGGCTCTGGGCGTAGTAACCGCTCAGGAAGGGGATGTAGGTGACAACCGCGATGGTCACCGGCGCTGGCTGAGGCACAGATTGGATGGATTTGGCGGGATTTTGTCCGAGGCGCATGGGTCAATCCTGAAGGGAGCCTGTCAGGCGACGGCGGATGCGCCGCACCCGCCGCGCCAGCGACCAACGCAGCCCGCTTCGGCTGCCATCGGCGGGGGTGAGGCTGGTTTCGATGCGGCGCAGGGCGCGCATCAGGCTCCAACGAGGTCGGCGCACCCTGCCATGGATGAGCTGTCTGTCGCTGTCCAGCACCATATACAGGTTGGCAGAGCCGCCTGCCAGGATTTCGTTGGCGCGCGATTCGGGCTGTTCGTAATGGGGGCGACCGCCAGGCAGGTGGCTATAGTCGTGATCCTGATGGATGACCATGATGGAGGGCGTGCCATCCACCACCGGCAAGCCCTGTTGGCGCGCCTGGTATATCATCCAGTTATCCCAACCGGCGCGACCGATGGCGAAATCCGGCATCTGCTCGAAGAGGGAGCCTGGGAACACGAAATAGTCGCTTCCGGCGGGCAGGTGCATGCGTCCGCGCTGGCGGGTCTCCGCCCGCAGGCGCTCGTCCCAACCAGAGGAGAAATCCAATGCCTGCCGCAGGTCTAAATCCCAGCGTTGCCCGATGAGTAGAAATTGCGGGAGTTGTTGTGAGACGCAGCGCGCCGACTGGACGAAATCGGGCAGAAGGATGATATCGGCGTTGACATACGCCAGCAGGGGGGATTGGCTGAACCGGCGCGCCAGCTCAAAAATCGAGCTGACCAAAGGCGTGCCGGAGTCGTTGCGCCTGACCTGAGGCAACTGGCGCAGCTCATATTGGCTGGCGAACTCCTGCATTCCGGGTTCGTTGCCGATGAGCAAGATTTCCACCTCGGGTCCCAGGTGGGTCCAGGAGAGGATAGCGTTGCGCTGGATGAGCGCAATATGAGCGTCGCTGAACGCCTTAGGGGCTGTGAACAGAGTAATCAAGGGCATCGGGTTCACCACTCTTGTTCTGACGCTGGCAGGGGAAGCCACGCCTGGCGCGGGTACAGACGTTCGAGGATACGGCGACGAATCAGCCCGAGCCGGCGTTTAAGCCCCACCCTTTGATCAGGGATAATCCGATGCATTGTCGGGTCGGGTGGTGGGTTGAGCGGACGAGCCAGCAGGGTGAGATAGAGCGGAATCAGTTTGGAACGGGGTCCCCCATGCGCCTGGAAACGCTGGATGGCAAATCCTGCCTTCTCTACGGTCTGTTGCAGGGTGTGAGGGCTGTAAGATACCAGATGGGCAATTTCGAAGCAATCATGGGCGTAGAGGTTAGGCACCTCCACCAACAGCCAGCCATCGGGAGTCATGAACTTCTGGCGCAAATCGGCAAGGTATGTCACCGGATCGGGGAGGTGCTCAAGGACATGAATCAGGCTGATGAGATCAAAGCGGTTGGCGGCGATGGCGGGAAGCTCATCCAGCGAAGCGACAATCTCCAGCCCTCGGCGTTGGGCGTGGGCGCGGTAGGCGTCGCCCGGTTCAACGCCGGTTGGCTGACAGCCGAAATCGTCCCGGAAGCGCTCCAGGAGCAGCCCTGCCGAACAGCCGATATCCAGGTGGGTGGTAGGTCTCACGCCGCTGGGTTTGATGAAATCTGACAACACCTGGGCGCGCAGCCGCTGCACTGTCAGGTCTTTAGCCTCGGGTTCCTGGTTGCCCTGGTAAAGCTGGCGGTACTCCTGCTGGTAGAACGCCGTCAGTTCATCATCCGTCATGCGCGGCGATTGAAATACCAGCCCACAGGCGTTGCAGATGCGGTTGGTCACCTGTTTGCCGCGAAAGGCGACCTGATTGAATAGACTGCTGCGGGCGCTGCTGCACAGGGGACAATGCTCTACGGAGAGATTGGTCATGGGTTAATCTTATACACGTAAAAATTCTCGACATGGATGGTTTCGCTGGCAAAATCACAGGCGAGGGGGGGTTCTTTGCCCTTAAGGACTACATGGGAGATGTGATATACGTCCGCTAATTGACGCAGGCGTTCACACTTCTCAATCGTGTTGGCATTATAGAATTGAGTGGCGAGCTGGTTGCGTTTGTACCATTCCAGTACTTCGATATCTTTATAGGGGTGAGATTTCCAGTTAATAAAGATGGGAGCGCCGGTATAAAGGCGGAAATCGTCGAAGTAATTATCAAGCGGCGGGATCAGATACACCTCACCCGATTTCTTGTTCTCTTTAACAATGTCCATCATTTGCATCAGGCGGCGATCGCGACGACTGGTGCCATACAGGCTGTTCAAATTGATGCCGCCACTGACATTATTGATAATGACATATAATGCCAGGGGTAGAAGTAGCAGCAGGAATTTGGGGTGGCTCATCCCAAGCAGGTCAATCAACCCGGAGATAATGAACGCCATGATTAAAGCCACCGAGAGGGGAACCAGCAGCACTGAGACGCGCCAGGGCGCCATCAACGCCAGACTGTCGTTGTTGGTCAGGATTTGCACCAGGCTAAGGGATGCGCCTCCGATAAAGAGCGTAAAAAGGATGATAAACAACCGTCGCCAGCGGTAAGCCAAAACCAGACCCATCAGCATGATCCCCAGTTGAAGGTTGGCGGTGGTATTCCAAAAAACGCTGGGGACGGCATGGTGGGGGATGCGTTGGTGAACCAGGATATCCAGCGCCGCCGCGGAGGCTTCGGCTGAGGTGGAAGAAAGATATACCTGGTTATGCCATATCACGGGTAAGACCAGGGCGGTGGTGAACAAGCCCAACAGGAAAGGCTGCCGCGCGGCTGAGACAATCTTGCGAGCGTCTGGGGGCTTCAACGCCTTATCGGCTTGCAGGTTGTCCCAAAAGATGAGCAGCAGATAGGCAAGCATCATCAGGGCGCCGCTGAAGAGGTAGGCTGAATGCATCAGGCAGGTCGCGCCAATCAACAGGGCAGCCAGGTAGTACATTCTCTTGAGAAAAGTGTAGATAGACAACAGCAGGAATACGCCAAAAACGCTGTTCTGGAATTCGATGCCCAGCAGGTATTGTCCGGCAACCCCGTTCTGCAGGAATTCGATGTTATAGTCATAGAGTTTTTCGATGCGCACAATTGACCAGCGGGCGTGGATGATGAGGAAGGGGATGAAGAACGCCACCTGCCTGGTCAGCGTCCACTTCTTCCGGTATAAGGCAGCGAGAATGCCCATCACACTGAAGACGTATATCCCCAGGATGATGGCATAGTAGAGATAAAACAAATTCTCGTTGATCAGGGCAGTGATATACACCAGAAAGCTGAAGACCGGCAGGGGATCAACGGTGTTCGCCAGCCAATCCTCGCTGAGATAACCTCGTCCCGCTTGCGCCAGCCCATGCAGAAACTTGGTGTTCTGATTGCCCTCATACAGCGGCGATTGGGTGTAGGCAACTGCGAAGATAGCTGTTACCAGCAGCCAGACTCCCACGCCGAGGGCGACCCTGAAGGCTTGGTTGAGTTTTATTTGGGGCAGGCGGCTATCCATCATCTGTTGTTCAGCGCTCAAAATGGCTGCGCTCATCCACCGCGCGATAATCCTTTGGCTGTACCTGGGCGTTGATTTGCGCCAGATGAGGGTTGTGTTGAATGAAATCCAGCACCTCCAGCCAGGAGAAATCGTCGCGCCCGGGAAAATGAGCCGCAATCTGGCGCAGCAAATCCAGGTCCTGGGGGGTATCAACCGTCCAACGCAGATTGCCGTAATCGGTCGCGTGATTGAGGAGCAAGATGCGGAAACGTTCAGGCTGTTCGTAGAAGAAAGGCATGACATGCTCGCGTTGATGGGGCAGGGTTGCCTCTTTCCATGCCAGCTCAAGCCCGGCGAAGGAGCAGACTTCGAGGTCCAATCCGATGGGGTAGGTGCGCCCCCAGGGCGGCGGCAGACGGTTGGCGACGAAATCGTAGGCGAATGGTTGCTCGTTCTCAGCCGACTGCTCGTCCCCCGAGGCGCTGGGAGCGGAGGCGGTAAACGCGCTCACCGCCTGGTCAATTAAGTCGGGGTCTATCAAGGGACAATCGGCGGTGATGCGCACCATAATCTCCGCCCGGTGCTGAAGAGCTGCTCGATAATAGCGGTCGAGGACGTCATAAACATCGCCGCGGTAGCAGGGATAACCTCGCGCCCGGCAAAGCGCCTCAATTGGCTCGTCAGCGGCGTCGGTGGTGGTGGCAACTACCACCTCGTCCACGGTCTTAGCGCGACGGGCGCGCTCAACTACCCAGACCAGCATCGGTTGACCCCCGATGTCCAGAAGGACTTTACCTGGCAGGCGTGAAGAAGTCATCCGAGCCTGAATGATTGCCACCGACCTGGGTTTCACTACTCTCCTGTTTCAGCTCTCAGGGACGGGCGTTGAGAGCGAGCTGATATGCCTGGAGCAGGCGCTGAAAATTCGCTTTCCAATCGGCGCGCGCCTCAGCAATTTGACGGGATGCCCGACCCATCTCTGCCAATTGGGAGCGGTGTTCTACCGCTTGCAGGATGGCTTGCGCCAGGGCAGCCGGATTGCCATCGGCAAACAACCAGCCGTTCTTGCCGGGGATAACCCACTCACGGTTGCCGGGGATATCGGAGACGATGACCGGTCGCCCGCAAGCCATCGCTTCCAGGAGGGAGATGGATGTGCCATCGCTGTGGGAGGCGCTGAGATAGACATCGCACATCCGATAGTAACGCGGCAGTTCAACCTGGGGAACCTGCCCGGGGAAGCCCACCTGATCTTCTACCCCGCCGCGTTCGAAAATCTTGCGCAACAGGTTGGCTTGCGAGCCGCCGCCAAGCATCAGCAGGCGCAGTTCCGGTCGTTGGCGGGCGACCAGGACAAAAGCCTGGGCGATGATGTCTGCCCCGTATATCGGTTCCCAGCCGCGGGTGGAGAGCAGGGTGAACGTCTCGGCGTTGCCTGGAGGCGAACCCGGCGAAAAACGCTCCAAATCAACCCCCCAGGGGAAGGTGACAACCCGCTCGCCGGGGATGCCATGAGCGACTGCCAGTTGGCGTATGGTGTCGCAATCGCCAATCATGACCGCGCTGCGCCGCAGGGTGTAGCGGGTTGCCCAGCGCCAGAGGGGGTTGCGCTGGGCGTCCTGTATCAGGTCATAGCCCCATGACATACTGACCAGCGGCTGATAGCCGGAGAGGGCGACCAGAAACGCTGAACGCTGTATCGGTCCGGCGTGCACCAGGTCGGGTTGAATCTCGCTCAGCACCCGGCGTAAATCCAAATAGAGCCGAGGACCATCGCGCAATCTGGCGGGACGCATCCCCCCTTTCCAGCGTATCTGTTCGATTTGGGGTGGGAGTGGGCGATCTTCCAGGGTGTGCCCGCGGCGCTCCAACTGCAGGTAATATACCCGATGTTCCGTTTTGGCTAAACCCGACAGGAAGCGATGATCGTGAGGGGTGTAATCACGGGTGAAGTATAAAACGCGCGCCAATTCTCAGGCACCCAAATCAACCCAGCGCAATTCTCTCCCGGCTGGGATATCTACAATGGCTTTGCAGCCCAGGACAGACCCAATCTCGTAGGGCATGATCGCGCCCGGGGTAGCCGGGCGGAGGACGTCAATCATCTCCCGGGTGAGGGTCTCGCCGGCGCGGATGTCGCGTGTAGCCCGCAGGCAGCGGCGCTGGACGATGACGGTTTGTTGCTCGTTCTCAACGACGCGCTTATCGGCGGATCCGAGGGCGCGCTCCAGTTCGCGGGTGCGGTCAACCATCTCTCGCCAGGTGGCGGGGGTCATGGAGAAGGGATGGTCTGGACCGATGCGCTTGTTGTCATCCGTGAAGTGCTTTTCAATCACCCGCGCTCCCAGGGCAACTGCGCCCAGCACGGTGGCGTGTCCGGGAGTGTGGTCGGAAAGCCCCAGAATCAGGTCGGGGAACATGGCGGCGTAGGTGTTCAAGACGCGCAGGTTGATGAAATCGAAGTTCTCCAGACTGCCGGTGTAGTTGGTGTTGCACTGCATCAACACCAGTTGGGGGTTGATGGCAAGGATGGTATGCACAGCCCGCTGGACATCGCCGATGTCGGATGCGCCGGTCGCCAGGATGACCGGCTTCCCCTTACGGGCGATATGTTCCAGGATTTCCAGCCAGGTGATATCGCCTGAACCGATTTTGTGGGCAGGGACGTGGGGGTCGAGCATATCTACGGCGTCGAAGTCGTAGGGGGACGAGAAGTAATCAATCCCCACCCGGTCGCACTCTCGCTTGAGGATGGGCGTCCATTCAAACGGGATTGAGGCATCGGCGTAGACTTCGAAGACCGATTTTTTCCAGGTTGCCTGGTGGGAGAGCTGTTGCCCCAATTGCCTGAAACCGTAATCTGAGACAATTTTGGGAGCGCGA
>JBBIPD010000058.1:5079-11993 GCA_037443025.1 Chloroflexota bacterium | reverse complement strand
CCGCTGCGCACCGCAGCCAGTTGGGATTTATCGCTGGTGGCGGCGTCGCAGCGCCCGTCGAGGTAAGCGCTGTACACGGCGGAGGTGTCCTCAAAGGTGACCGCGGTAAATTCCAGGTTGCGCTCGCGGAAAGCGTCTGCCAGGTTTTGCTCGGTGGTAGTGCCGGTGGTCACGCACACGGTTGCGCCGTTCAGGTCCTCCAGGGTTTGGAAGCCGCTATCCGCCCGCACCATCATCCCCTGACCATCGTAGAACATGATCCAGGTGAAGTTCCCCCATTGGGCTTCGCGAGAGGAAGTCCAGGTCATGTTGCGGGCGACCATATCCACTTCGCGGGTTTGCAGGGCGGGTCCCCGTTCCGCGGCGGTGATTGGCACAAATTCGACGGCGTTGGGGTCGCCGAAGACCGCCGCCGCGACTGCCTTGCACAGGTCAATGTCAAAGCCGGCGTTCTTGCCGTCGGCGTCAATGTAGCCAAAACCGGGCAGCTCGGTATGGACGCCGCAGACCAGTTTGCCGCGGGCTTTGATGGTATCCAGCATTTTAGCCGCAGCGGGCGGTTGGGTGGGGGAGGGTTCTTCGGGGGGGGGGGGGGCGGGGGTGGGGGGGGGGGGGGGGGGGAGAGGTGCAACCTGCAATCAATAGGGCAACCATCAATACGAAAGACAACAGGGCGATCAGCCGGGTTTTCATTTGTGTTCCTCCTTAGACTATTCGGTTGGCGAATTAATCGGACGAAATGAAACGGTTGAATATCTGGCGGATGAATTGGGTGATCTTCTATCGGCACCTCCTTTCCAGATATGCGCTGAAATCGCTAGGAATATGGACTTGATGTGAATGTAGACTTAACCGGATGCGGCGACTCTGTGATTTGAGCAGTTGTGCAGGATGTAAAAAAAACTATAACATACAAAAGAATCAGCGTCAAGCGAGCATTCTCGGGCGGGGCAGAGTTTTACCAGGAAAGGAATTTGTCGCTGCGAGGCGCGTTCCTGGCGACGAAGCAGCCCCTGCATCATCTTGAGATAGCTTCACCCGGCAAAGACCGCCGGTCGGCAAAGACCGCCGGTTGGCAAAGACCGCCGGGTTCGCTATGACATCTTCACTTTGTCAGGCAATTTTATGAGTGCCCTGTCGGGCAGGGGGAGATTCTCTCACCCATGAATCCATCTCCCCCATGTTCCCGGGAGTTCACAAACGCTCAAGCGTCATTTTCAGGTCCCGGTTCGGTCTCAGCACGAAGATCGCCTGGGGCTGCACCTGCGTCCCCTCTGCCAGGCGCAGCTCGAAGCGTTGCGCCACACACGCCATAATCAGCGCCGCCTCCAGCAGCCCGAAACCGCTGCCGATGCACATGCGCGGTCCGCCGCCGAAGGGGATGTAGGCGTACTTGTGCCGCTTCGCCGCCTTGGGCGGATCGAAGCGGCTTGGATCGAAGACCTCCGGGTTCTCCCAGAACGCCGGGTGGCGGTGCAGCGTGTAGATGCTGATCGCCAGCACCGTCCCCGCCGGCACATCGTACCCGCCTATCACATCATCCCCGATGGCGCGCCGACCCAACATCCACGCCGGGGGGTAAAGGCGCAGGCTCTCATCCAGCGTCTGGCGCAGAAAAGGCAGGCGCTCCAGGTCTTTGTAAGCGGGGGGCTTGCCATTCAGCGCCCGGCGCGCTTCCTCGCGGATGCGCTCCGCCGCCCAGGGATTCTGCGAGAGCAGGTACCAGGTCCAGGTGAGAGCGTTGGCGGTGGTTTCATAACCCGCCAGGAGCAGCCCGCAGAGCTGTTCGCCCAGTTGGGCATCGCTCAAACCCTGCCCGCTGCTCTCGTCTCTCGCCAGCATGAGCGAACTGAGCAAATCGCCCGTGTCCTTGAAGTTGCGTCTTCTCTCTCGGATGATTTCATCGGTCACCGCCCGAAATTCCTGCGCCGACTGGCGCAGGGCGGGGTGGCTCGGCTTCTCGAACAAGAGCGCCGCCCGATTGACGATTTCACCGATGGCGTTCACCCGCTCACCCAGGTTCACGCCGAACAATGCCCGCGCGGTCACCGTCAGGGTCAGCGCTGCCATCTCGCGGGCGATGTCCACCATCTCCCCTCTGGCGTAAGCGGTCTCCCAGCGTGCCAGCATCTCCTGCGTCGCCTGGACAATCAAGCCATCCAGACGCTCGAGGCGGCTGTGGTGAAAAGCGGGCTGCATCAGCCTGCGCTGCTGTAGCCACTCGTCCCCCTCCGCGGTGATCAATCCATCGCCTACCACTTTCTTGAAAATCTGGTTGGAATAGGTGGCTTTGCTGTAGTTGCGGTTGTTCTCCACCAAAACATGCCGCACATAATCCGGGTGATTGAGCAGATAAGCCATGTCCGGCGCGGGGCGGTAGCAGACGATATCCCCGTATTGTTGGGTGATGGAGGTGAAAAAGCTGAGCGGGTTGCGCACCAGCTCGCGCAGGTTGCTGCGCGGGATGGGCGGATACCGTTTGTCGCCAGGGAAGGGGGTGTTTGGCGTTTCAGGAGCGGGTTTTTCCAAGCTGAACCTCCTGTTGCCTTTTATTTGGGAACAGGCTTTTCTCTATGTTTTTGCTTTCGACCAATCATGTTCTGCGACTTGAGTTGGCTAAGTGTAATGGCGAACGCTAAATAAATCAATACCTCATTTGTCAGATTTGGTTCAATTTCACGCCGCAGGGCTTTGACAAAATAGCCTGACAACATGAGGAGGTCATTGCGAACCCGGCGGTCTTTACCGACCGGTGGTCTTTGCCGGGCGAGGCATCCCCACGATGATGCAGGGGCTGCTTCGTCGCCAGGAACACTCCTTGCAGCGACAAATTCCTTTCTTTTGAAAACCCTGATTCGACCTGTTTAACTTATAGACAAATTATGCCATTAGGGGTAAGATATATCCCATATTTTTCAATCCACCCAGGAGGGCAACAGAAAATGGAATACGATTTGGTTTTTGAAGGCGGCGGCGCCAAGGGGTTGGCTTTTGTCGGCGCATTGACCGCGTTTGAGCGACGGGGACACATCCCCCGCCGCGTCATCGGCACCTCGGCGGGTTCTATCCTGGCTGTTCTGGTGGCTGCCGGCTACAACTCTGCCGAGTCTCTCGCCGCCATCGCCGAGAGACTCCCCGATGGGCGCTCCCGCTTCGCCAGCTTCCTCGAAACGCCCGATATTGACGAGAACTCGCAGCTCCAGGAGAGCATGCGCTACTGGCTGATTACCGAACTGGATAACCCCGCCATCCCAGACCTCATCGAACCCCTGGTGGATCAACTCATCCGCGGCTTGATCCAGCGCAACCTCACCCGGCATGTGCTCTCTCTGCTCCTTTGGGGCGGGTGGTATTCCGATGTAGGGTTCATGACCTGGCTGCGGGATAAGCTCGATGCGAACGGGCGCAACCTCTCCCAAACCACCCTGACCGAGTTCAATCAAAGGACCGGGCGCGACCTTTCGATGGTCGCCTCGGACATCACCGGCAGGGAGATGTTGGTGCTGAACCACCGCACCGCGCCCACCCTGCCCACGGTTTGGGCGGTGCGCATGTCCATGGGCTGTCCCTTCGCCTGGTCTGAGGTGATCTGGCAATCCGAGTGGGGCGCCTATCGCGGGAGAGACCTCACCGGGCATCGCGTCGTGGATGGCGGGTTGCTTTCGAATTTTCCCATCAAACTCCTGGTCTCATCCGATGAATATATTGACGAAATCATGGGAAGCAACGCCGCTTCGAATCAGGTGATTGGCTTCTTGATAGATGAAACCCTGCCCGTCCCTGGAGTGGAGGAGCCGCCCCAGGCGGAGTCTGCCTTCCAGCATCTTTACGACCGCCTGGATGTGATTCAGGATACCATCTGGCGCATTCGAGGCTTGGCGGACACGATCTTATCCGCCCACGATAAATTTATAGACGAAGAGGAACAAAACCTGGTCTGTCGCCTTCCGGCGAAGGGTTTCGGCACGCTCGATTTTGATATGCCCCAGGAGCGGGTGGAGGCGATTCTCAAAGCCGGCGAAGCGGCGATGGACGCTTTCTTTGAGCTCGCCTACTCTCCCAGCGCCGTCACCAGCGCGTCGTAGTACGTCCCTGCCCCGAAACCGTCTATCAGGATATGATCGCCGGGCTTCATCGTGGGCAACTGGCGCAGGAAGGCGATCATATTCGAGGCGGCGCTCACATTGCCAAAGTCGCTCAGCACCCAGGGCATTTCCAGCAAAACCCCGGCGTTTTGCAACTGTTTCTCTTTGAGCTTGTTGATTTTATAGTTGGCGTGGTGGACGACGCAGGCGGCGACTTTCTTCCCAATCTGCCCCGCTCGCTCCAGCCACTCTTGATAGGCTTTGTAGACCTCGCTCACCACCTGCACTCCGCTGCGCACGAACAGCTTGACCATCCCCATCGGTCCCGCCATCGCCACCGGTCTCCCGTCCGAGGGCTCATTCATCAACCCCGCCACGCGGATATGCCTGGGTCCCGCCAGGCTGGTTTCCACATTGGTCCCCGTCTCATGCCGTTGTCTGGAGTGCGGGTAATACATGTGCACCCCCAAAACGCCCTCCTCATCGAAGACCTCGTGCGTCTTGCCGACCAGGAAGCGCATGGTCTCACCCGGGATGACCCCAATCACCCCGGCGCCGTTGCCAAAGAGTTGCAGGGCGTTGACATCCCGCGAAAACTTGATAAAGCGGCTCAGCCCCTCGATGCCGCCCACCAGCACCTTTTTCCCGCGCAGCTCCTCCGCCAGGTTGACCCCCAGGTCGTGGTTCACCTTCAATTCCGGGTTGAGCGCCATGTGCAGCGAGGCGACCGACCCATCGCAAGCCTTGTGCATGCTCACCTTCCAGGCGCTCTCCGGGATTCCGGCGCGGCGGGCAATCTCCACCGTGTAATCGTCTGAGATGGGTCCGCTACACCCAATCAGGACCCCCTCCACCTCTTCCGGTTTCCAACCGCAAGCCAACGCCGCCTCGCGCAGCAAGGTTCCACCCACCTCCAGCTCGACTTCTTTGTCTTCCTCGGGCGATAGGTCGGCGATATGATGCCGGAAAATGAACCCCAGCGAGGCGAGTTCCATCCTCGCCTCGTCCCGCAGAGGTTCTCCCATGCGGTGTTCAATCAATTGGGGCAGGGTGACGTTATCGTAACAATCGCCCCAGGCGCCGTACACCCCGCCGATTCCAACCTCGGGGTGATAGACGCTCTGGAATCCAAAGGGGATGCCCGGTCCGACCTGGATTTTGGACAGGCGCACACCCGTTTGTTCGTAAAAGGGAATAGGGGGTTGCATAGGCTTAATCCATTTCTTCTAATTTCTCAAAATCAGCCGGGGAACCCAGGGGGAGACAGTGGGCGTCGCGCTCGATGCGCTTGATCAAGCCGCACAGCACCGACCCGCTGCCAAACTCGATAAAATTGCGCACCCCCTGAGCCGCCATCAACTGCACCGATTCGGTCCAGCGCACCCGCGAGCGCAGTTGCGCCTGCAAATCTGCCCGAATTTCCTGCGGGCTGCGCACGGCGGCGGCGGTCACGTTGACCACCACCGGCGTCGCCGCCTCTTGTATCGGCGCCGCCTCCACCGCCTGATTGAAATCCGCCTGGGCGTGAGCCATCAGCGGGGAGTGGGCGGCAATGCTCACCGCCAGAATCCCCGCCCGCCGCGCCCCTGCCGCCTGCGCCAATGCCACGGCGCGCTCCAGCGCCGACCGTTCCCCGGAGATGACCACCTGTCCCGGGCAGTTGTCGTTCGCCACCTGGACGATTTCATTCTCTCGGCTCGCATCGGTGCAAAGCGCCTCCAGGGTCGGGATGTCCAGCCCCAAAATCGCCGCCATCCCTCCCGGGCTGATTTCACCGGCGCGTTTCATCAGCTCCCCCCGCCGGCGCACCAGGCGCAGGGCGTCGGGGTAGGGCAACGCCTCCGCCGCCACCAGGGCGCTCAGTTCGCCCATCGAATGCCCCGCCACAAACGCCGGTTTGAAGCCGGGATAGCGCTCCTCGAAAACGCGCAGCGCCGCTGCCGAATGCATCATCAGCGCCGGTTGGGTGTTGAGGGTGTCGTTCAGGCGGTCATCGCCTTCCGCCCACATTATCTCGCTCAGGCGCAAGCCCAGGCATTCATCGCCCTCGAGGAACGCCTGCCGGGCGGTGGGAAAGGCAGTCGCCAGCTCTTTACCCATGCCTGGCGCCTGCGATCCCTGCCCTGGAAAGACAAACGCAGTCTGTTCAGGATTGAGATTCATCCCTGTTCCGTCGCTCTGTTGCTTAAATATATCCTCCCCCAGATTGCGGGGGAGGGGCGGCGATGCTCGAGTTTATTCTTTCTCAACTTCAAAAACTTCACGCCCTTTGTAATGACCGCAATTGGGGCAAACCGTGTGCGGCAGGCGCATCTCGCCGCAATTGCTGCACGCCACCAGGTTGCGCATGCGCAGGGCGTCGTGAGCGCGGCGGCGATCGCGCCGACCGCGGGAGAGTTTACGTTTTGGGTGTGGAGGCATAATTTTCTTCCTGCTTTCTTCCTGTTCGATCTCGATAGATGCTCTGCCCAGCCTCGGGCAGACGCCTTTTTGCGGGCTTGGGGATTATACGGTGTCCTGCACCGAATGTCAAGTGAGCCTGAGGGCGCATCTCGTGCTACAATAAACATGTAGCGGATGATTGACAGACCCATGCGCCCGTGGCGCGCCGAATACGACAAAGGAGGAGAGTCGCCATGCAGCTAATGAAGTCTCAGGATAAATTCCCACCCGTCCGGGTTTGCCTTGCGCTCGGGTTGATTCTCAGCCTGCTGCTGGGCGCCTGCAGCCGGGGCGCCACACCCCCCCCCCCCCCCCCGTTACCCGCCCAGCCGGCCCCCGGGGCGCCCGCGGGGGGCGCCGCGGGGGCCCCAACCGGCCCGCCCGGGG
>JBBIPD010000058.1:2219-5069 GCA_037443025.1 Chloroflexota bacterium | reverse complement strand
CGCCCAGACGGTCATCGCCGAGGTGACCCAAAACGCCCCGCCGTCTCCCCCCCCTCCCCCGCCGCCCACACCGACCGCCTCGGCGCCCGGGCCCACTCCCGATACCAACGTTCCGGTTGCGGCTATCCCCAGACCTGAAGCCGGACAGCCCGGCGTAATCGCCAACTACAACACGCTCATCTACAGCGGACCCGGCGAGGAATACGCAGCGTATGGCGCTCTGCTCGGCGGTTACTCTGCGTTGGTCATCGGGAAGAACGAAGACGCCTCCTGGTGGGCGGTCAGCCTGCCGCTCGCTCCGGATGGTTATGGTTGGGTCAGCTCCGCCTGGGTGACGGTGACCAACGCCAGCAATGTCCCCATCATGCCCGCCTCGCCTGCCCCTCCGACCGTGGAACTTGTCCCTCCCGGCGCGGATGAGCCGCAGGGGACATCCCTCATCAATACCTATCTCCGCTCCGGTCCTGGGGCAGACTACCCGGCTTACGGCGTGGTCCGCGCCGGCGAGGCGGGACGCATTCTGGGCGTGAGCAGCGACGCCGCCTGGTATGTGATGCGCCTCGACCCGGCTCTGGCAGGCGCCGGTTTTGGCTGGGTTCAGGCGGCGTATTTCGCCTCCAGCAACGCCTCCCGCCTGCCCGTGGTGAGCGCCTCACCCGCCCCCGCCGCCTCCGCCATGCTCGCCCCCTCCCCCGGCGCGGCGACCGCCACTGCCCTGGACTACATCTACCTGCGCAGCGGTCCGGCGCTGTTCTACCCCGTCCTGGGCGTTGCCGCCCCCGGCGCTACCGCCGAGATTATGGCAAAGAGCGGCGACAGTCAGTGGTGGCAGGTGGCGGTTCCCACCGCGACCCTCTCCGCCGACGGCGTCGCCTGGGTCTCGGCAGGCTACGTGTACGCTCAGAACGCGGCGGCTGTCCCCGTGGTCGAATCGCCGCCCACCCCTCCCGCCGTCTCCCCGGATAACCCCATCACCGTCGGCAACTGCGCTCTGCTCTCCCAGACCCCCGAAGACAACGCTGAATTCAAGCCCGGCGAGCCGTTTTCCACCACCTGGGTTTTACAGAACACCGGCAACGACCCCTGGGAGCACACCCGGGCGCTCGTCCGTTTCCTGGGGGCTTTCAACGGCTTCCCCCTGCATACCGGCGCAGACGTGTACGATCTCCCCGCCCAAATCAATTCCGGCTGGAACCTTCCGGTTACCATCCCTATGCTCGCCCCAGACCAGCCGGGGGTGTACGCCGAGCAGTGGGCGGTCTCCCTGGGCGGGGCGGTGGTTTGCCCCTTCTTTGTGGTGATAGAGGTGAAATAGGCTTAAACGCAGACCTGACAGGCGCACCTCGTCTGTCAGGTCTGGATGATTTCTCCGGTTTACAGATTGCCTTAGAATAATACCGAGGTAAGCTCGGCGCGGTACTGGCGGGTGAGGGGATTGCTCTCGCCCAGCACTTCGAATATCGCCACCAGCACCTTGCGCGCCGCCCCCTCGCGGTAAGACTTATTCTCGCGCAGCACGTCCAGCAGCCCGTCCATCGCCGCCGGCAGGTTGCCCCGCTTCACCAGGCGAATCGCCCGGTTGAAGCTGGCGTCCAGCGGGTCTTCGCTCCACTCCGCGCCGTTGCCCTCCCGTTCCAACGCCTCAGCCAGGGGCAGCATGTTCTGCGCCGCGCTGTACTCTTTGCTGGCGGGGAATCTGCTCAGGATGAAATACGCCTCTCCGCTCTTACCCTGCGCCAGCAGGCTACGGGCTAAGCCGAGCAGCGCCGCGCTCTGCTGCGGGTTGGCAGCCAGCACCTTTCTGAAGACCGCCTCGGCGTTTTGCCACTCCTCCAACGCCAGCAGGCTCTCGCCTTTCTCCAACGCCAGGTCCAGCTCGCTTGGCGCGAGCGAGCGGATGAACTCACGCAGCTTCGGCTCGGGGATGACCCCCACGAACTCGGCGACCACCTTCCCCCCGCGAAAAGCTTTCACCGAGGGGATGCTGGTCACGTTGTACTGCATCGCCAGCCGGGGGTTGCTATCCACATCCACTCTGGCGAGACGAAACGCGCCCTGCGCCTCTTTTGCCAGTTTTTCCAGCATCGGACCCAATGTGCGGCAGGGAATGCACCAATCTGCCCAGAAATCCACCACCACCGGCGTTTGCTGCGAGAACGCCAGCACCTGATACTCGAAATCGCTTTCGTTCACGTCTAAGATGAAGTCTGACGCCATCATACGCTACCCTCCTTCATGGGTTGCCCCATTCTGGTTTCAACTTAATTGTACCAATCCATCGCGTTAATCAACACCTATAATTTTGTCAGTCGAATAATACAGACCGTCGGGCGCCAGGGTTCCACCCTGCGCATTTTTAATATAGCATAATTGCTGGAGTAGCGCCGATTTTGGCAAAATATTTCGGCGGATTTCTAATGAATCTCTTACGATGCAATTCGCCGGAAGCAATCGGCTGTTAGAAGGTCAGATATCCCCCTCGCCGCTGTCGGTCATCCCCGGCTGCTCCACCTCCAGCACCTCACCGTGCAGGTTGATGCGCACCTTGAAGCCCATCATGCCCATGTACGCCCGAACCTCATCGGGGATGCCGGTGTTGAGCAGGGTCTCGAACTGGCTCTCGATTTGCTTGAGTTGGTTCGCCATCATTGCCACCGAGAAGATATCGTCCTGCCCCAGCATCTTCGCCGCCTGTTCCGAGATGATCTCCTCATGCCCGGCGATCATGGCGCGCATCGACTCCAACACCTGCCGGTCCACCTGCTCCGAGGGGATATGGCGTAAAAAGCCGTCATCGTCCACCACATAGCAGGGTTCATCGCCCACATACGCCAGCCCCACCGGGCGGTC
>JBBIPD010000058.1:0-2209 GCA_037443025.1 Chloroflexota bacterium | reverse complement strand
AATAATGCTTTGAGCGCCATACCCCTATGATACCAAAGAAATGCATTCACCGCAGACTCGCGGAGAAAACAGAGAGGTTATTAATAAAGGGGTGTTCTGCCGGGCGTAGCCCGCCAAAACACCCCCGCATATCCACCAACTGCTTAAGGCTTATATATTACGATTGTTTCGGCGGTGAAGATGTTTTCTCAGCGCTCTCTATGCCTTAGAAGCGTGAATCTTTCGACCTATTCTCCGCTCACCACCAGCGGCAGGTACATATTCAGACCCTGGATGGTGATGAACAGCTCGTATTTCTCGTCCTTTTCCTGGTCAGCCCGGTAGACCACCGCCTGCCCGTCGGATGATACATCAAGACCATAATAGATCACATTGCCGCCCTCTACCAGCGTCCCGTTCAGCTTCATCACAGACCCGCCCAGGATGCTGGCAACATACAGCTCGTTCTTTTCTTTATCATCCTGGTTTGCCGTATAGACCACGCCCAGGTTGTTCGATAAAATGTAAAAGGAAGGAGATACCCCAGCGCCACTCGCCAGGGTAGGGTTGAGCTTATGCACTGTCCCTCCAGCGATGGGTACGCTGAACAGTTCTGAAACATCGTCCTCATCCTGGTCTGCCCTATAAACCACCCCCAGGCTGTTCGGCGTGATCGAGTGAGTGCTGACCATTCTTCCACTCTCCAGGGGTGGGTTGAGTGGGTTGGGCGTGCCGCCGCCGATGGGCACGCTGAATAGCTCATACACCCCATCTATCGCCGGGTCCGCCCGATACACCGCCCACTGTCCGTCGGGAGAGAGCGAGAAATTAACAACGCCTAATCCGCTCGTCTGCGGATCGTTTAGTTGGGTAGCCTCTCCGCCCCCGATCGGAACACTGTAAAGATTGTCAGTGTTGTATATCTCCTCACCCGTTTGGAATACAACCCGGCTTCCATCTGCGCTGATATCAAATATGTAATTTGACAGACTCTGATGGAGCTCTATTGGCGACTCGCCTGTGATCAGGGCGCGATAAAGCGAATAACCAATTCCTCCGGGTGCCCTGAACTCTATGATAACCACCTGGCTGTTGGGGCTGATTTTGAAGTCATCAACATGGAAATCCCCAATATCCGGATCGATCCGGATTGGTGAGCCGCCGGTGATCCAGTTGCCGTAAAGATGGATGATCCCCCCGCCCACTCGATTAGCCATGAATACCACGCCCAGGTTGTTGGGCGTGATTTGAAAACGGATTACGTTTTGGGTATCCTCCAGATTCCCGTTCAGTTTCACCGGTGTGCCGCCGGTGATCCAGTTTCCGTAGAGTTCATACCCGCCGTCCTGATCCTGGTCAACTCAGTACACCACGCCCAGGCTGTTGGGCGTGATTTTGAAATAGTCATCCACGTTACTTCCCAAGGTGAGTGGATTATTCAGGCGCAGCGACTCGCCGCCCCCAATCGGGACGCTGAACAGCTCCACCACATTGTCCTTTTCCTGGTCTGCCGAATACACCACATACTGGCTGTCCGGCGAGATTTGGAAAAGGGTGACATTCCCCCCATTCACCAGCGGGGGGTTCAATTTGACCGGTTCTCCGCCCTCTCGGCGTACGCTGTACAGCTCGAACATCTCGTCTGTATCCCGGTCTGCCACGAAGACCACATACCGTCCGTCCGGGCTGAAAGCCGCCTCCGCACTATTGCGGTCGGGGACATCCCCGCTATCTGGGATGCTGCCGCTGATCTTGCGGTTAAAAAACACCGCCTGGCTCTCACCCGGCAGAGCCAGGCTCAGCAGCGCTGCCAGCAGCAAGACCGCCAACAATTTTCCGCCCCACCCGCCTGGGCTATTGACGTTTGACCACCAGGATTTATTCATTGTAGCCTCCCCACCCATCCCCTGAAAGCGGTTATTGCTATTATCTTTCCCCCTGACAAACATTTTGCAATAGTTGTATAGACAAGTCAATATCGCATTCGCCCCTCTACAGCCAATATCAATCCCCCTCGACGAGCTTTACCCTTCTGGCGGAGGGTTGGCTTGTTCACCCCTTAGCGGCGTTGAATGAATTCAACGCCTGATACATTAAAACCCGCTCAAGCGGGTTGGGTCAAGCCGGGCGCAGGTATCACCCTTCCCTTCAGGGAGGGGTCAGGGGTAGGTCTCTCCTGGAGTTTGGCACTTTTCGCCGAGCCAGCTTGAGGGTGACGGAGGAGGGAGTG
>JBBIPD010000057.1:0-12139 GCA_037443025.1 Chloroflexota bacterium | reverse complement strand
CAGGACGCCGATGATAATCAACGCGCTGCCAAAAATCTGCAGGGCGGTCAGGCGCTCACCTAGCAACAGAAACGCCCAGATGGCGGTGAGAACCGGCTCCAGGGTGGCGATGAGATTGGCGACGCTCACCGGCAGGTAACCCAGGCTGACCGTATATAAACCATATCCACCGATGGTAGGGATGACCGCCAGAGAGAACAACACCAGCCAGCCGCTCAGCGCGTTGCCCAACCAGAACAGGTTTGTGGAAGCAATCCCGCCGGGCAAGACGCCATCCAGCAGGTTCATCCCCAACAGGAAAACCGCCCCAAAGGCGAAGGCGTAGAGGAGAGTCGTCCAGGGGTTGATTTCGCGCTGAGAAGAGGCTTTGCCCATCAGGCTATATCCGGCGAAGGCGATGCCCGAGAGCAAACCGGTGACGATGCCCAGAGGATTCAGCCGCCACACAGCCGGGTCCAACGCGCCTGCCACCAGCACCGTGCCGGTGATGCTGAGCACCACCGCAGCGATCTTGCGCAACCCCAATTGCTCGCCATACAACCGCCAGCCCAAAACGGCGGTGAACGCCGCCGAACTATAGGCGAGGACCGTGGACACCGCCGCCCCGTTGAACACCACCGAAACCGTCCAGAGCGAGTTGAACAGCGCCAGCACCAATCCATAAGCGGCTAAGAAGCCCAGATTTGGGCGTCCGGGGCGGAGCAGGGTTGGTCGAGCGAGCCAGAAGATCAACGCCAATGCCACGCCCACGAAAATATCCCTCCAAAAAGCCAGCACCAGGGCAGGCAGGTGGTAGGCGCGGCTGAGATAGCTGATGAAAATGGCGGTGAACGACCACATCACCGTCCCGCAAAGGCAAATCAAATACCCCCGAGCATATCGAGAAGTTTTCGGCTGAGATACAGATATATCCAAGGGAATCTCCCCTCCAACAGGGTATGATTATACCCGCGTCTCAACCGCCGAGACAACGGTAAGGGGCGTCGAGCAATTCTGCCCAGACGAGGTTCTTCTCAGGGATGAGGATTTTGCCTGGTCGGCTTTCTCAGATATAATTAATCAGAACACTCCCTGAGGTGAGGTATGTCGCTCAGCATTGGTATCGTCGGACTGCCGAATGTCGGCAAAAGCACCACTTTCAACGCCCTATCCGGAGCGCAAAACGCCCAGGTTGCCAACTTCCCCTTCACCACCATCCACCCCAATCGAGCGGTTGTCCCTCTTCCGGATGCGCGCCTGGAGAAGCTGCAAGAACTGGTGAAAGTGCCCAATATCATCCCCGCCACGGTGGAATTTGTGGACATTGCCGGGCTGGTGCGCGGCGCCAGCCGGGGGGAGGGGTTGGGCAACCAGTTCCTCGACCAGATTCGCAACACCAACGCTATCGTGCATGTGGTGCGCTGCTTCGACGACCCCAACGTGGTGCATATCAGCGAGAAGCCTGACCCACGCAACGATATCGAAATCGTGAACATCGAGCTGGCATTGGCGGACCTGCAACAACTGGAGCGGAAAATCGAGCGCCTGACGAGCGCAGTGAAAGGCGATAAGAAACTCCAACCCGAACTCGACCTGGCGCATGCCCTGAAACTCCATCTGCAAACCGGGCAGCCAGTGTCCAGCTTCCCCCAACGGGAGAGCGAGGCGTTCCACAATCTGGCGCAGGAGATGCGCTTTCTGACCAGCAAACCGGTGATTTACGCCGCCAATGTGGACGAGGCGGGGTTCAGCGAGGATAACCCCTACATTCAGGCAGTGCGCCAGGCGGCGGCGCAAAATGGGGCGGAGGTGGTGGTGCTTTGCGCCCGCCTGGAAATGGAGATGCTCGAGATGACCCCCGAGGAGAAAAGGGAGTTCATGGAGCTGGCAGGCGCTGAATGTTGCGGACTGGAGCAGGTGATCCGTAAGGGTTTCGAGGCGCTTAACCTGATTAGTTTCTTCACCAAGAATGAAAACGAAGTGCGCGCCTGGACCATCCCCCGCGGCACCACTGCGCCCAAAGCCGCGGGGGTGATACACACCGATTTCGAGCGCGGCTTCATCCGCGCCGAGGTCATCCCTTACGATGTCTTTGTCCGCTATGGCAGCGACGCGGCGGTGAAAGCCGCCGGTCTGCTCCGCCTGGAGGGCAAAGAATACATCGTGCAGGATGGGGACGTGATTTATTTTCGCTTCAATGTCTGAATCTGTGAGGAGAATTCGATGACCATCGTACTGGACGGCTCCAATCTCACCATCGAAAAGCTGGTGCGCATCGCCCGGAATGGAGAAAAGGTGGAACTGCACCCGGATGCGCTTGAGCGGATCAAAATCTGCCGCGCCATGCTGGAGGAGAAACTGGCTGCCGGTGAGATCATGTACGGCACCAACACCGGCATCGGCGAGTTTTCCGAGGTGGTGCTGAACGACGAGCAAATCAAGCAGTTTCAACGCTATCTTATCTATAATCACGCCGCAGGAATCGGCGACCCGGCGCCCATCGAATATGTTCGGGCGGCGATGGCTGGACGGATCAACGTCCATGCCCACGGCAACTCGGGCTGCCGACCAGAAATCACCCTGACGCTGGTGGAGATGCTCAACCGGGGCGTAACGCCGGTGGTGTGCCAGAAAGGATCGGTGGGGGCTTGCGGCGACCTGGCGCCGATGGCGCAGATGGCGTTGTTGCTGATGGGAGAAGGCGAGGCGTACTACCAGGGGGAGCGTCTGCCTGGCAGGGTGGCGATGGAGCGGGCTGGCATCCCCGTGCCGGATTTGCAAGCCCGCGACGGGCTGGCTGCCATCAACGGCGCCAACCTGCTCACCGCCATGAGCGCCCTGCATCTCTACGATATGAACCGCTGGCTGAAACAGGCTGAAATCGCCTGCGCCATGAGCCTGGAGGCGTTGCTGGCAAACCTGAAGCCTTACGATGTACGCCTGCACGAATTGCGCGGTTTTCCTGGAGCAATCCGCAGCGCCAAAGCGATTATGAAGTGCATTGCGGGGAGCGATCTGACCACAGGCAAGATGAAAACCAAAGTGCAGGACGCCTACTCGATGCGCTCATCGCCGCAGGTGATCGGCGCGGCGCATGATGCGATCGCATACGCCAGTAGCCAGGTCGAAATCGAGTTGAACGGAGTGGGCGACAACCCCGTTTTCATCCCCGAATACCGCCTGACGCTCACCGGGGCAAACTTCCAGGGATCGCCGGTCTCGCTGCCGATGGATATGGCGGGCGCGGCGATCACCATGGTGTGCGTCCTTTCCGAGCGCCGCCTCAACCGGCTGACCAACGGCTGCCTCTCCCAGGGTTTGCCGGAATTCCTGACCAAGGGGGCGGGGATGTTCTCGGGGTTGATGCTGAGCCAATACACCGCCGACAGCCTGATTGTGGAGCAACGCATTTTATCCATGCCCGCCAGCATCCAATCCATCCCAGCCGCCGCGGACCAGGAAGATTTCGTCTCGATGGGGATGAACACCGCCATCAAGAACGCCCAGATATTGGATAACGCCTACGGTGTGCTGGGGATCGAGTTCATGGCTGCCGCCCAGGCGCTGGACTTCCGCCAATTCACCCCCGGCGTCGGCGTGCAGACGGCACGCAGCGTGATTCGGCAATATGTGGAGCATCTCGACGAGGATCGCCCCCTGTATCCGGATCACAACAAGATGAAAGCGCTGGTCCAATCCTGCGAGATACTGGAAGCAGTCGAGGCGGCGGTGGGCAGCCTGGAATAAGACCTTTATCGCCTAAAATTGGTAAAATAAGCCAGACTTAAACCCTTGACAACCAACGCCAGGGGGTTGGATGGAGCTTCCCCCTGATTGCATGGATTAACAAACCGGAGGCAACTCATGAGCAAATTAAATCAACTGGCTGAACTGGGACAGGCAATCTGGTTGGATTACATCCAGAGATCGTTCATGCTGTCTGGGGAGCTGGAGAAGCTCATCAACAGCGGACTACGGGGGATGACCTCCAATCCAACCATTTTCGAGAAAGCCATCGCCGGCAGCCAGGATTACGATGCGGACATCGCCCGCCTGGCAAGGGAAGGCAAAACCACCCAGGAGATTTACGAGGCGTTGGCGATTGCCGATATCCGCACCGCCGCCGATATGCTGCGCCCGGTGTATGACGCCACCCAGGGCGCAGACGGCTATGTCAGCCTGGAAGTCAACCCCGAACTGGCGTACGATACCCCAGGCACGCTCCAGGAAGCGAAGCGTTTGTGGGAGGCGGTGGGACGACCGAACTTGATGGTGAAAATCCCGGCAACCAGGGAGGGCATCCCGGCAATCCGAGAGGCGATCGCGGCGGGGGTGAATGTGAATGTGACCCTGATTTTCTCCCTCGAACGCTATGAGGAAGTGATGGAGGCTTACCTGCAAGGGTTGGAAATGCGCCTGGTCAACGGGGAAAGCTTGGAGCGCATCGCCTCGGTGGCGTCTTTCTTCGTCTCCCGCCTGGATACCAAGGTGGATAAGCTCCTCGAAAAAATCCTCGCCTCCGAATCGCCTCAGGCTGAGCTGGCGCAGCGCCTGCTGGGGCGCTCGGCTGTGGCAAACGCCAGGCTGGCATACCAGCGCTTCAGACGGGTGTTCGAGGCGGAGCGGTTCCAATCCCTGGCAAGCCACGGCGCCCGCCTGCAGCGCCCATTATGGGCTTCCACCAGCACCAAAAACCCAAAATACTCGGATATCCTGTATGTGCAAGAACTGATTGGAAAACATACGGTCAACACTCTGCCCCAGAACACGCTGGAGGCGTTCAATGATCATGGGCAGGTAAGGCTCACCATCGAAGAGGGGATAGAGCAAGCCCGGCAGGACATCCACAACCTGGAAAAATTGGGCATCTCCATCGAACAGGTGACCCAGGAGCTGGAGGACGAAGGGGTGGCGGCGTTTGCCCAATCTTACCGGGATTTGCTGCGCAGCATCGGCGAAAAACGCGCCCTGCTCGCCCCGCGCAAACCTCCCTTCAGCGCTTATCTCGGAGCGTATCAGGGCAAAGTAGAAGAAGCGCTGGATAGGTTGACCCAGGAACAGATACTCCCCCGCATCTGGAAGCAGGATTATACGGTCTGGAAACCAGAACCGAAAGAAATCAGTAACCGCCTGGGCTGGCTGCATATTATGGAAGATATGGAGATGCATCTGGGGCAGTTGGAAGCGTTGGCTTTCGCGGTGCGCCAGGCGGGCTATCGCCAGGTGGTACTGCTGGGGATGGGCGGCTCCAGCCTGGCGCCGGAGCTATTCAGCCTGACCTTTGGCAGCGCTCCTGGATACCCCCGGCTGAGCGTCCTGGATAGCACCGACCCGGCGGCTGTTTTGGATACAGACCATCGGTTAGACTATGCGCGCACCCTGTTCATCGTCTCCACTAAATCCGGCGGGACGGAGGAGACGCTCTCCTTTTTCAAATATTTTCATCATCGCACAGTTGCCGAGGTTGGAGCGCGCCAGGCGGGCGATCACTTCATCGCCATCACCGACCCAGGCAGCAAACTGGTTGAGCTGGCGAAGGATTTCGACTTTCGCACCATCCTGCTCAACGACCCGAAAATCGGCGGACGTTACTCGGCGCTGTCTTATTTCGGGTTAGCGCCAGCCAGCCTGATTGGGGTGAATCTGACGCGCCTGTTGCGCCACGCAAACGACACGGCGGCTTCCTGCAAACCAGCCATCCCCCTGCTCAAGAACCCAGCCGCCTGGCTGGGCGCCATCCTGGGGACACTGGCAAACCAGGGGCGGGATAAGCTCACCTTCATCCTCTCGCCGGGTCTGGCAAGTTTCGGGGACTGGGTGGAACAGCTCATCGCAGAAAGCACCGGAAAGGAAGGCAAAGGCATCCTGCCGGTGGTCGGCGAGGAGTTGAACCCGCCGGAAACCTACGCAGACGACCGCGTTTTTGTCCAAATCAGCCTGGCAGGAGACCAGCTCGACCCGGGGTTCCTGGCTGAACTGGAAAGGGCGGGGCATCCGGTTCTGCGCCTGGAAATCCAGGATGTCTATGAGCTGGGCGGGCAATTCTTCCTGTGGGAACTGGCGACGGCTGTGGCGGGTTATTTCCTGGGCATCAATCCCTTCGACCAGCCCAATGTGGAATCCGCCAAGCAGCGGGCGCGGCAGATGGTGGCAACCTATAAAGCGGAAGCCAGCCTGCCGGAGATGTTGCCCCTGCTCCAGGCAGACGGGGTCAGCTTGTATGCCAATCTCAAATCGAAAAGCCTGAAATCCGCTCTGGAGGAATTCTTGAGCCAGGCGCAGGCGGGGGACTACGTGGCTGTGCAGGCGTTTCTCCAACCCAAAGACGAGACCAGCGCCGCCCTGCGGGAGCTGCGGCGCAGCCTGTCCCGCCGCACCCATCTGGCGACAACCCTGGGCTATGGACCCCGCTTTCTGCACTCCACCGGTCAGTTGCACAAAGGCGATGCGGGCAAGGGGCTGTTCATCCAGCTCACCGCCCTTGGCGATACCGATGTCCCCATCCCGGATGAAGCGGGCAGCGGTGAGTCGTCCATCACGTTTGGAGTGCTGAAGATGGCGCAAGCCCTGGGCGATTTGTTGGCGCTGCAAGACGCCGGACGACGGGTGCTGCGTCTGCACCTGACTGGAGACGAAGCGCAGACGATCCGCCGCCTGGCTGAGCTGTTGGGATAAAGCACTCAGGCGAGTCAGGATAGACAGCATGCCCAATTGCAGGGTCAGGAGATCGAATTGACCTGGGCGGTTGAAACCACAGCCCTGACCAAACGTTTTCCCAACACCCCGGGATGGCGCAACCTGTTTTCCCGGGGGGAACAGACGCGCCCGGCGCTGGATGGGGTGGAGCTGCAGGTGGTCGAGGGGGAACTGTTTGGCTTGCTGGGTCCCAACGGCGCGGGCAAAACCACCCTGGTCAAAATCTTAAGCACCCTGATTCAACCCACCTCCGGCAGCGCCCGGGTCAACGGTTATGACCTGAGCCAGGAAATCGCCATCAAAGCCACGATTGGGTTGGTCACCAGCGACGAGCGCAGTTTCTATTGGCGTTTGACCGGGCGACAGAACTTGGAATTTTTTGCCCGATTGCAGGGCATCCCGGGCAAAATTATTAATGAAAGAGTCGCAGCGGTGATGGAACAGGTCGGGATTGAGGATGTCGCCGACCAGCGTTTTGTGGTCTATTCAACCGGGATGCGCCAACGGCTTTCCATCGCCAGGGCGTTGCTCAAGGAGCCGCGCCTGCTCTTTCTTGACGAACCCACCAAAGGGCTGGACCCGTTTGCAACCCGCCGTCTGCGCCAACTGATTCGAGACGAACTGGTGGAGCGGCATGGCATCACCGTCCTGCTGACCACTCACGACCTGGAAGAAGCAGAGATTTTATGCGACCGGATTGCGATTATGCATCAGGGCAGGTTGCGCGCCGTGGGGACGATGGACGAACTGCGGCGCAGCCTGGATTTGAGCGGTCGGGTGATGATCCAGGTCGCCAGCCTGCCCGACCCTGCCCGCCAACTGCTCGGGGAAAGGCTGCCTCAGGCGCAGATACGGCGACAAAGCGAACCCTCAACAGGAGAGGAACCCATCCTTGCGCCTCCGTCCACCTGGATTGAACTGCCCAATTCCGCCGAAAGCCAGAAAGAGCGCAGAGAAGGTTCCGCCCCGCGACCAGGGGATGATGCGCTGAATTGCGCCATTGATTTGCTGCGCAGCCAGGGGGTTCCCATCCTGGAGGTTGCCCATTCTCGCGCTTCGCTGGAGGAGATATTCACCCGTACAACCGAAAATCCGCCCGAGCAAGACGCCGACTCCAGCCGGCAGGTCAGCCGCCCTGCGCACCAGAGCCGGGAGAGAGAGCCTGAGGAAAAGCCGCAGCCTCTGTCCTCGCCTGAAGCGACCTCCCTGCTGCAGGTCATCCCGGCTTTTCTGCGGCGGGACCTGATACAGGAAGCGAGCTACCGCCTGTCTTTCTTCCTGCAGTTCATCAATATCGTCTTCTCGGTGTTGATCTTCTACTTCATTTCACGCTTGCTGGGGGAGGCAGCCACGCCCTATTTGAAAGATTATGGGGGAGATTATTTTACCTTTGTGTTGATTGGCATCGCCTTCCTGGGCTACTTCAGCACAGGATTATCCAGTTTTGCCAACAGTCTGCGCCACTCCCAAACCACCGGCACCCTGGAGGCGATGTTGACCACCCCGACTCGCCTGTCTTCCATCATCCTGGCGTCTTCGCTGTGGGATTATCTGGTGACGACATTGCGGGTGGTGGTTTATCTCATCGTGGGCGCCTTCTTCATGCAAAGCGGCTTCTCAGGCGCAAACTATCTGGCGGCGGTAATCATCATCCTGCTGACCGTGATTACCGCGAGCAGCCTGGGGATTATCTCCGCCAGCGTGATTATGGTGGTCAAGCGCGGCGACCCAATCCAATGGGCGGTCAGCACGCTGACCATATTCCTGGGGGGAGTGTATTACCCAGCGACGGTCTTACCGCCAATTTTTGAATGGCTCTCGCGGCTGATACCGATGACCTACTCGCTGCACGCCATGCGCCTGGCATTGCTCCAAAGCGCAGGCTGGAAAGCATTGCTTCCGGACCTTCTGGCGTTGACCGCCTTTTCGATTGGGTTATTGCCGTTGGGATTGGCTGTTTTTCGCTTCGCTGTGCGCCGGGCTAAGATCGAGGGCAGCCTGACCCACTATTGACCCAACGGGGGGAGATGGATTGCCGGATCCCCGAAGAGCATGAAAGTCAGCATCACATCCCGCTTGCCGGGCGTGTCCAGGTCTATCTGGCGGCGCGCCGCCAGATGGATTTCGCCTAAACGGGCTTCTGGCTGAGCCAGGATTTCTTTAACCAATGGCTCGCTGAGAAAGCTCTGGTCATAAGCCAGGGTCAGGCTGGATGGCGCCAGCACAGCCACAGCCCCGCCGTTGGGATTGAAGAGCAACGCCTCAGCCAGAGACTCCACTTTAGGGTGGGTGAACAGCCCGGTCAGACAGGTCATGTTCAGCACCACCGGCAGCCGATTCGGGTTATCCAGGCGCGCCGCCTCTTCGGCGGTGAAGAGCCGATCTTTACCCCACATATTGACGCTGCCATGACCGAAATACGCCACAAAGCTGGTCCCTTCACGGATAGCCTCTTGAATCGCGCTGGTCGCATCGCTCGTGCCGGGCGGTGGGGCAAGCAGCTCGGTCGGGGTAGGGGGCGGAAAAAACTCCAACCACGCTCTGGCATCCCTCTGGAAGCCGGGTTCCTGACCGTCCGCCACCGCCAGGACGTGATATAGGGGGTGTTCCACCGCCAGACCATGCTCGTAAGCCAGGGTTTTCTCAACCAACGCCGCCACCTGGTCTGACGTGCGCGCCGGCAGACGACCCACCGCCATATCGGGTCGGTCGTCCCCGTCCAGTTCTACAAAGGCGACATCGCTGGCAGTCTGACCGCCGTAAACCGTGTCCACCAGGAAGGCGGGCAGGCGGTTGGCTTCCTGCGGGGCAAGGTAGCCTTTCGGGTCATACGTGGCGTCGCCGACCAGGAGCAGGAAGCGCGGCGCGGGCTGCCAATTTTCCGCGGCGTATCTCATCCAGCGCTGGATGGCTTGTGGTTCGGGAATTCCATCGTTAAATTGATCATAGACCGCCTCCAACGGCGCCGCCACCACCTTCAACCCCTCTCCAGAGCGGTAGTCGAGCAGGGGCTGAAGCGCCTGCAACAGGTCTGGTGGACCAACCGCCACGTAATCCGCGCCCAGACCCGGGGCGCGCAAATCCGGCAGGGCAGCCAGGGGGAGCAAGCTGGCGGGTTCCTGGTATCCGTCCGGGCCGACCACCAGGTAGCGCTTTCCCGCCTGGGTGTCCAGAATCACGAAGCCATCCTTCTCCTCGACCCCTATCGGCTCCGGCGCGAGCGGATGGGTGGTATCCAGGGCGAAGACCGCGCCAGAGAAGCCCTCCAGGCTGAGCGCACCGCCCTGAGACCAGAACTCCAACCGGTCGTCTTGGGGGCGCAGGCGACGGGGGTAGCCCATCTCCAGCCAGTCCAGATAGGAGAGATCGGCGGCGACGCCGGTATCGCCAGGCGCTTCCAGGACAATCCGGTTGACGCCTTCGCTCAAAATCTCCGCGCTGAACTCCGCTTGCAGCAGACGCCTGCCTTTGCCGTCCCATTTCTCATCGGCGACCTGATGTCCGTTGATAGATACCTTCAGGTGGTGATCCGGCGATTGGCTGGATTCGCTGGCAGACCACAGGGCAAGGGTCAGGCGCGCCGGGAGGTCCTGCCCGGAATCAAGGGCTAAATCTGACACCTGAATTTCAATCTCCTGGGAGGCAGGGGCAGGCAACGAATGCCAGAACCAGCGTTCCTCGTCCTCCGCCTGGGGTTGATAGAGCCGATTATCCTCCAGGCGATGTAAGGCGAAATAACTTCCAGACGGTAAATTCGAGGGGATAAACGGAGGCGTAGGAGATGAAACGGAATCAGGGGAATCAGTGAGCGTGTTAAGTTCCCCAACGCTCAGGATGTAAACGCTGTCCCGGGTGTAGAGGCTGTCGCTCCCCTGGGCGTAGAAGATCAATGCCTCGTCCTGCGCTTCAACCCAGAACGGCACAGAGACGCCTCGATAATACAGGTGGAGTTCACCCGGCGCATCCAGGTCAGACTGCATCGCCTGCTTCAAAGCCGAGAGGGGGATACGCACTATCCCAGGGTTGGAAAGGCTGATTTTCAGGGGCTGAGGCGTCCCGCCGGATGGTTGAGCGGGGCTGATTACCGGCTCTGAGGATTTCGAGCATCCAGAAACAACCAGGGCTATCAGGAACAGGCGGTTCAGCCAGAACAACAGCCTGAAAGGGATTCTTGACCCGGCGTGATGGGCGCAATGAAAGATGGACATGCAGTTACCGGTATCAGTCAAGCTGGCGAAGGGAAAAATAGAACCAGACTCCCAACAAAATCCAAATCAGCGCCAACACTGCGGTCAGAATAATCGCCCCGCCGGGATACCAGCCCGACTGGACCGCCGGTTGAGATTCTGAGGCGAGGGGGGTGGCGGTCGGCGTCTCACGACCGGCGATGACGATGCCGCCCTGGGGAAACTCAGGGGTGATATTGACCAACGCCCGCTGGGGGGCGGCGGGGGTGATGGGCTGGGTCAGGGTGGGGACAGGCGTAGGCAGGGTGGGAACGGGGATGGCGACGGTTGGCGTACCGACCTGACCACCCGCCGGAGGGGGAGTCGGGCTGGCAGGCGCCGGATAAGCGCCGCCCGGCGTAGAAACCACGGCGAGAACCGTCGCGGTTGGGGTACGGATGATGACGTCGGTGGGGGCAGATGTGGCGCTGGGCGTGGGTGAACCGGTGGCGGGCAGGGTCGCGGTGCGGGTGAGGGTTGGGGTGAGTGTGCCGTTCGGGGTGGAGGTTGGGGTATGGGTATTGATGACGGTGTTTGGGGTGGCGGACTCCGGACCGTAGAAATCGGAGCTTTGCGAGGTGTCAATCGCTTCCAGGCGGTACCAATACGTGGTGCCATTGACGACCGCGCTGTCAATCCAGAAATAAAACCATCCCGAGAGGGGGTCGCCCTGGCAGGGAAGAAGAGGGCTGATGCGCTCGTACGCGCCATCTTCGCTCGGGCTGCGCTGAATATAATAGCCGAAGCAATCCAACTCGGTCGCAGTCTCCCACTCCAGGCGCACCTGCCCGCTCCCTTCGATAGCCCGAAAATAGATCAACGAGACCGCCGCCGAGACCGGTCGAGCCGTACTCACCCAGAGAAGCGCCATCCCGCTGAGGCAAATCAGGATAATCCCAACCCGAGCGCGCCTCACGCTTTATCTCCTCCCACCAATCGTCATCCGTCTCTCGAACGGGGCGCGTCGGAGAGCAAGAGCAAGCCGCGGGCTGCCAACTGCTGGATGAAATCCCATGCGTCGGTTTGCGCCTCTTCAACCCCCACCTGGTACTCGCGGCTGATGTGGGAGGCAATCTCCATGACAGAGCGCGAACCATCCGCCAGTTCCCAGATGAGCGCCCCCACTTCATTCAGCACTTTTACCTTCGCCTGTTCGGGCTGGACAAGGACCGCCTCGCTTCCGACGACTTTCCCAATCACATCCGCGGCGGGATATGGATACAGTTTCAAATAACCCT
>JBBIPD010000056.1:0-12201 GCA_037443025.1 Chloroflexota bacterium | reverse complement strand
CCTTCCTGAGCCTGATCGCCCTGGGGGCGTTCACCAAAAGCGCTCAAACCCCTGCTCATATCTGGTTGCCTTCTGCGATGACCGCGCCCACCCCAGCCAGCGCTTTCCTCCATTCTGCGACGATGGTCAAAGCCGGCGTCTATCTGTTGGCGCGTTTGAATCCGGCGCTTGGATACACCGACACGTGGTTTTACCTGCTGACCAGTGTGGGCATCATCACGATGCTGACCGGCGCCTATCTGGGATTCAAGCAGAATGACCTGAAAGCCCTGCTGGCGTATTCGACGATCAGCCAGCTTGGCGTGATGACGGCGATGATTGGGCAAGATATCGAGATTGCGTATAAAGCCCTGGTCGTCAGCGTTCTGGCGCACGCCCTGTACAAATCTGCCCTGTTCATGACAGCCGGGATCGTTGACCATGAAACCGGCACGCGTGATTTGCTGCGCCTGGGGGGCTTGGCGCGCCTGATGCCCGCGACCACCAGCGTTGCCCTGGTTGCGGGTTTATCCATGGCGGGCTTGCCGCCAATGTTCGGCTTTCTGGCAAAAGAGACGCTGCTGGCGACATCCGTTCATCCCTCATTGCCGCCAATCATCGGCGCGCTCTTCCCCTGGGTCGCGGTCGTTGCCGGGGCTTTACTGTTAGCCCAAGCGGGGTTGTTCGTCTACAATACCTTTCTGGGAAAGCCAGCCGATGCGCTCCACCCTGTAAAAGGGCACGAACCTCCAGCCGGCATGTGGCTGATGCCAGCTATCCCGGCTGTTCTCTCTCTGGCAATCGGTCTGCTCCCCGAGCCAGAGCGCCTGGCTGCTTTCCTGGCAGCGGCAGCAGGCGACGCCTACAGCAGCAAGGTCAAAGTATCCCTGGCGTTGTGGACTGGACTCACCGTCCCCCTGGCTTTGAGCGTTGTCGCGGTTCTGACGGGCAGCGTACTGTTCGTCTATCGCCGTCGCCTGCGAATCTTGCTGCAAGCCCTGCTACCCGATTTTAGCTTGAATGCGGTTTACGACGCCCTGCTGCGGGGCATTGACCGGGCGGCTGAGCTGGCAACCCGTCTCCAAAGAGGGCAATTGCGCTTCTATCTCGCCATCATGCTCATTTCCCTTGGAGGCATGGTTATCCTCTTCCAATCTTTCCCGCTTAGATATCTGGGGGACTTGCTCTCCGCCCCACCAGAAGTCCCTGATCGTCTCCAGCTATTGCGCTTATTCACTCTGGTAATGGCGGGATTATCGTCTTTCATCACCATTTTCTTAAGGCGGGATATCTACGCCATTCTGGCTTTGAGCGTTTCCGGGCTGGCGGTGGCGGTGTGGATCGCCTTGGAGCCGGCGCCAGATGTCGCCCTGGTGCAGATCATCGTTGACTTGCTGGCAACGGTGATATTGGTGCTTAGCCTTTCACGAATTCCGCGCTTGCAGCGAGAAAAAGCGCGCGAGTTCACCTTCCGCCAGAGTCGACCCGGATTGATCCGGGATGGCTTAATCGCCACAGGCAGCGGTTTGTTGGTTGCCACTCTGGCATATATCTTGCTCAGCACGCGACCCCATCCCAGCCTTGTCACGCCATTTTACGTAGCTAACGCCAAAATACTTACCGAAGCCAAAGACATTGTTGGGGCAATTCTGGTTGATTTTCGCGGTTTGGATACCCTGTTTGAGATTGCGGTCTTCGCCGTTGCAGGTTTGGGCGTCCATACATTGCTCCACTACGCCGCCCGAAAAGCCGGCGACCAGGAAGATCCCGACCCCCAACCGCCAGCCCCAGATGAACACCCGGCGTTAGGGGTCGCCGGTTTGCCCACCTCGTCCCCGCTTCACCTGCTGGCATATTCCCTGCTGCCCCTGGCTCTACTCCTGGCTGCCATTCAAATGATGTACGGACATGATCAGCCTGGGGATGGATTTACTGCCGGCGTGGTAATCAGCCTGGCGGTCGGTTTCTGGTATGTGATCTTTGGCTACCACGCCACAAAGCGACAGCTCCGCTGGCTTCATCCGGGCTATCTCCTGGGTGCAGGTCTGCTCCTGGCGCTGGTGAACGGCTTAGCCAGCGCCTATTTTGGGACTGGCTTCTTATCCCATGTCAGTTATGGTGAAATGCTGAATCTGCCGCTTCCCTCCGGCTTCAATCTAAGCAATTCCTTTTTCTTTGAAGTATCAATTTGCCTGACCATCCTGGGAAGCGCTACCTACATCCTGGATAATCTGGGACGTCCCAAAGAGGCTGATCCCGAAAGCGACGCCCTTCTGCGCAGCATGGAGGGAGAGACATCCTCCTATGATCATAAGACCAGGAGAAAAGTTAAATGAATATTCTTTCCGCTCTGGCTATCGGCGCTTTGTTCGCTGTCGGGATCTTCCAGCTCCTTCGGCGCAACGTGATTCGCTCGGCAATCGGGCTGATGGTCCTGACCAATGCCATCAATTTATTTCTTTTTACCACCGGAGCATATCAGGGTACGGTGGCAGCCTATGACGGTTTAAGCGGTCAGATCAGCGACCCGCTTCCCCAGGCAATGGTTTTAACTGCGATTATCGTCAGCATGGGAGGGTTCTCTTTCGTCCTTGGTATGCTGTATATTATCTCTGTTCGCTATAGAACCAGCGATTCAGACCAAATCAAGGGGTTGAAGCGTTGAAAGACGACTGGCTGGTGATATTGCCCTTTCTCCTACCAATGAGCGGCGCGGCGTTGGGCGTGCTAATGCGGAAATATCGCCGCCTGCAGGTCATCTTGGCGATCGCGGCGATTTTGAGCTCCCTGATCATCAGCTTTGCTTTACTTTATCGCGTGGTGATCAGCGGAAAACCGGTTGTGTTTCAGGTCGGTGGGTGGCTAGCCCCGGCTGGAATCACATTGATTGGCGATCACCTGTCGGCGTTCATGGTATTGATGAGCCAGATCGTGATGGCGGCTGGAATCTCGTACGCCGCCGGTTGCCGGGATAAGTGCGTGCGCTACCCCGGTTTCTATCCTCTGTTTTTAACCCTTGCCACAGGTCTGACTGGCGCCTTATTGACCGGCGATTTGTTCAATCTGTTCGTCTTCGCCGAGTTGATGGTGATTTCAGGAGCAGTTCTGACGGCAATATCGGACGATCGGTTTGGGGTTGAGGCAGCCTACAAATACTTCTATATCAGCCTGCTCGCCACAATCTCTCTATTGCTCTCCTGCGGCGTTTTGTACGGCACCTACGGCACGCTGAACATTGCTGACCTCTCCCGTCAGATCAGCGCCTCGCCAGCCTTGCCACTCACCGGTTTAGCCATGGTGCTCTTGTTGGTTTTTTTCATGGTCAAGAGCGCGGTCGTGCCTTTTCACTTCTGGCAACCCGATTTTCACACGGCGGCTCCCACACCTGTCCATGCTGTGCTTTCATCTGTGGTTGTCAAGCTGGGGGTATACGGTTTTATCCGAATGACCAGCCTGCTTTTTCCGGCACAGGCATCCGAAATACGCTTGCTGTTGATTGTGATGGGGTGTGTGGGGGTCGTTTTGGGAGGTGCAGGCGCGACAGGCACTTATGATGCAAAGCGCATGCTGGCATATTCAACTCTGGGACAGATTGGATTCATCCTGGTAGGGATTGGATGGGGCACGCCGCTTTCCCTGGCTGCAGCGTTGGTGTATGCCTTCAACCATAGCCTGATCAAATCCGCGATGCTGATGCTGGCAGGTGCGATGGCAAGCCGGGCAGCGGTTAAAAGCGCCGCTTTCGATGGGTTGATTGGGGTGGGTAAGTCCAGCCCCCTGGCAGGTGGGCTGTTCCTGCTGGGTGGTATCGCCCTGGCAGGCATCCCTCCGACAAACGGTTTCGTCAGCAAGTTAGTCCTCTTCCAGAGCGGGATTGATGCCCAGGCGTATCTATCTCTGGCGTTTATTGGCTTGGCAAGCCTGATCACCCTGGTTTATATCGCCAGGTCTTTCATAAAGATCTGGTGGGAGGTTCCAGCAACAGGCGCAAAATACAAACTCCTGGGCGATCAACTGCTAATCCCATCTGTGTTGGTCTGCCTCTGTCTGGCTCTGGGGGTTTGGGCTGATTTGTTGGTGAACCTCTCTCAGCATATTGTCAACTGGGTGGGCGATCCGTCGCTCTACATCCGGGCTGTGTTGGGAGGTTGAGATGGGCGCAATAACTTCCGCAATCCAAATGGCTTTGATCATTGGCATCGTCTATCTGGCGTTAACCGGCAATCTGGAATTCGCCAATCTGGTGACCGGGTTATTGATTGGAGCGGGAATCAGCCTGCTGGTGCGCCCGCAGAGCCTTTCGATTGCCTGGGGCAGGTTGCCAATTGCCTTATGGTCTATTCTGCGTTATCTTGGAGTCCTGTTCATGGATTTGGTCAAAAGCGGGATTCAAGTGGGCGGAATCATCCTCAGCCCCCGCCCAAAAATTGACCCCGGCATCGTGAATATTGACGCCAATTGCAAGAGCGAACTTGCCAGTGCCTTGAGCGCGCACGCCATGACCCTTACCCCCGGAGAATTGGTGGTTGAGATGGACGACGATGGGCATCTCTTCGTTCACTGCCTGAATGTCAGGAACTCCGCCCGGTACGCAGCAGAAGCGCAGTCGCTCCGCCGGGATCTTTTGAGCAAGATTTTCGAGTAGGTGAAAAAATGGAAAATCTCCTGAATTTCGTCGTCTGGGGTGTGTTGATTATCCATATTGGGATGCTGCTGATTTGCGTCTGGCGGGTGTGGCGGGGTGAGAATATCATTGACCGCCTGATTGGGCTGGATGTCACCACGATGTTCGTGCTGATTATCTTGATATTGATTGCCATCATCGAGCGCAACAGCATCTTCTTCGACATAGCTATCGGGCTGACCGCATTAAGCGCCATTGCGTCAATCGCCCTGGCAAAGTTCATCGCCGATCAGAGGATGTTCTAATGCAGACGCTGCTCCAAATAATCGGCTTGCTCGCCTTGTTACTGGGCACCCTGTTCTCGATTCTGGGAATTCTGGGGATGATCCGATTTCCGGATGTCTACACACGTCTGCACGCGACCGGCAAAGTCAGCGTATTTGGGGCAGTGTTGCTGCTTATCGCCGGAATCGCCCTGACACCCCTCAGTTTGGGGAAAGGGCTGGTGCTGATCGGCTTGCTGCTGCTTTCTGCTCCGGCTGTCACCCATGCCATCGCCTCGGCAGCCTACCGCACAGGGATTCCCATGAAATCCGCTTCCCAGGATGACCTGCGGAAAATCAAGAAGTGATAATGGATGACCCTAAGCGATAGCCCTTCGGACAAGAAAAAGGGCTTATGCCTGCTGGCTTTCAAGCTCCTCAATCACCTGCAACATCAGATCAACCGCTGCTCCCAATGTGCTGGCATCCATCGCAAAGCGCGCCCCCGCTGTGGCGAAAAGCCGGGGTAATGACACACTATAGCCCAGAGAGAGCGCCTTACGGTAAGCCGCCACTGCCGCCTTTTGATCTTTCAGAGCGTTGTTCCATACCTGCACCGCCCCCAACAATGCCAAGCCATACTCCACGTAATAGAACGGATCGGTGTGGATGTGACCTTTGCGTTGCCAGCCGGTGACCATCTCCTGCTCCAAACCGGACCAATCCACGCCGGGCATAAACCGTCTCCATAGCTCCGCCCATTGGGCGTCGCACCTGGCTGGATCGCTGGCTTCATCGGGGTGCAGATACACCCAATGTTGAAAGCCATCCACCACCGCCATATAAGCCCAGAAGAGCAGACTGCGTTCCAGATTATCTATCCGCGCTCGGGCAGCTTCTACCGGGGTATAGAAGCCCCCATGATTGGCGGTCAGGTAAGGTGAGGCGAGCAGCTCCATCCCCATAGAAGCCACCTCAGAAAATTCGTATGGCACCTGAAAATACTGATAGTAGGGCAGACGGCTGGCTTCAAAGACATGGAAGGCATGCCCGCCTTCATGGAGCAGAGTTTGCACATCGTCATGCACACCGACGGCATTGGTGAAGATGAAGGGGCGCCGGATGGCAAGGAAATCGGTGCAGTAGCCGCCGGGAGCCTTGCCCTTGCGGTTGTCCAGGTCGAGCAAGTTCTCGCGGCGCATGATTTCGAAGTATTCCCCCAGGGCGGGGTCTACCCGATGGAAAATGGCGGAGGTTTTTTCTTCCAGCTCAGGGATGGTTTTGAAAGGGAGCAACGGTGGGCGGTTGAATGGATCGACCTCCAAATCCCAGGGGCGCAGGCTCTTCACGCCCAAGCGACGGCGGCGCTTCTCATAGAGTCGGCTGGCGGCTGGAACCACCACCTCTTCAATCGCCTGATGGAAGCGATAGCAGTCTTCGGGGGTGTAATCGAAGCGCAACCGCTTCCGCCACATGTAAGCCCGGAAATCGGGCAGGTCTGCGTTGGCAGCTATCTGGCGGCGCACTTTCATCGCCCTGACCCAAACATCATTGATCGCCTCTCGGTCGGCAAGCTGGCGCTGCGCTGCCAGACGCCAGGCGCGCTCACGCCGTTCACGGTCAGGGTCCTGGTAAAAGGGTTGGAGTTGCAAGAGGGTCAGCTCTTCACCTTCCCATTCCACCGTTTGCGCCCCAACGATCTTTTCGTACTCCTCCGCCAGCTTCAATTCTTCCGCCAGCAGCGCCAGATTTTCCTGGCGGAAGAGGGCGGTCTCCGTCCGCATAATCATTAACGGGATTTCAAAACCCGGCGGTTCCAGCCCGCTGGCGAGCAGTTTCTCTTTCAGGCGTTGCTCAGCTTCCTGCACTGCCGGGTAAATCTCGTCCAGGAAGGCGTGATAGCGCTTTTCGGCGACGACGTCGGTGGTATCAACGGTAATGCCCACGTAGAGGCGCTGATAGGCTTCGTACCATAGTTGAGTCAGGGCGGTCCAATCCAGAAGGAACTGCTCCACATTCGAGGCGGTTAAGCGACGCCCGGCAAGCTCCTGATAAAAAGGCGCAATATCCGCCCAGGGCAATTGCATGAACTCCTGGCTGGTTTTGGGTAGAGAATTGAACATAGGTTGACCTCTTTCTATGTGATCAAAGACGCTCATAGGCGAGGCGCCGAATCAAAGCGCAGGGAGTCGCCTGTGCCAGTCGGTCGCGCCCTGGTAAGCGCAGGCGATGCGAATCAAGGTCGCCTCCTGGAAAGGCGCGCCCATCAACTGCATCCCGATAGGCAAGCCCAGTTGGTCAAAGCCCACCGGAAACGCCAATCCGGGCAACCCCGCCAGGTTGGCGGGCAGGGTGTACACATCCTCCAGGTACATCGCCAGCGGGTCATCGGCATGCTCGCCGATTTTGAAGGCGGTGGTCGGCGCCACCGGCGCGGCGATGGCATCCACCTGGTTGAAAGCCGCCTCAAAATCGCGCCGGATGAGGGTGCGCGCCTTCTGCGCTTTTCCATAATAAGCCTCATAGTAGCCAGCGGAGAGGGCATAGGTGCCAAGCATGATGCGGCGCTTGACCTCCGCTCCGAATAGCTCACCCCGCGTCCGGCGGTATATCTCAAGCAGGTTATCCGCGGGCTGGCGCGGTCCGTAGCGGATGCCGTCATAGCGCGCCAGGTTGGCAGACGCCTCAGCCGGGGCGATAAGATAATAGACCGGCAGAGCATACGGGGTGTGGGGCAGGCTCACCGCCCGAGCGACCGCCCCCAGGGATTCGAGGGTCTCAATCGCCCGTCGCACGCCAGCTTCCACCTCGGGTTGCAGCCCGCCGACAAAATATTCATCCGGGACGCCCAGGCGCAGCCCCTGCAGAGGGCGTTCCCCCTCGTCCTGCAGAGGCAACTCCGGGGCGGGCAAATCGGCGCAGGTGGCGTCCTGGGAATCAGACCCGGCAATCAGGCTTAAAACCGCGGCGGCGTCCATCGCGTCTTGCGCCAGGACGCCCGCCACATCCAGGGACGAGCCATAAGCCACCAGCCCAAAGCGCGAGACGCGCCCATAAGTGGGCTTGAGTCCGGTCACCCCGCAGAAAGCGGCGGGCTGGCGGATGCTGCCGCCGGTATCGGTGCCGAGAGCAGCCAGCGCCATGCGGGCTGCCACGGCTGCCGCGCTGCCGCCGCTCGACCCGCCGGGCACCCGCTCCAGGTCCCAGGGGTTATGGGTGACGCCATAGGCGGAATTCTCGGTGGATGACCCCATGGCAAACTCATCGGTGTTGGTTTTGCCCAGAGGCACGGCGCCGGCGGAGAGCAAGCGCCGAACGACTGTGGCATCGTACGGGGGGATGAAATTCTCCAGAATGCGCGAGCCGCAGGTGCAAGGCACACCTTCCAGGCACAGCACGTCCTTAATGGCAACTGGGATGCCCAACACCAGGGGCAGGTTCACCTCGGGGGATTTGCGCCACTCCGCCAGGCGAAGGTCGGCTTCGTCTGCCTGAGCCAATGCCAGCTCCGGGGTGAGGCTGAGAAAACAATGCAGGCGCGGCTCCAGGCGCTCGATTCGCTCCAGGCACGCCAGGGTAAGCTCGCGGCTGGAGAACTCCCCGCTGCGCAGCGCCCGGGCAGCCTGCATGAGAGTCAGATCGCTCAATTCAACCATATAGCAGATTATTCTAAAATCGGCGGCACGCGGAACTGGTCCTGTTCCACCTCAGGCGCATTGGCAAGCAGGGCATCCAACGTTAAGCCGGGTTGGGTTTCATCCTCCCGCAGGCGGCTTCCTTCCGGCGCCCAGCCAGAAGACGGCGGGATGTCTTCAGTATCCAGCGCCTGGAGTTGGGCGAAATAATCCAGAATGGCGGAAAGCTGCTCGCGGAAGAGAGCCTTCTCCTCGGGGCTAAGTTCCAGGCGCGCCAGGGCAGCGATATGTTCGACTTCTGCGATTGTCAGGGGCATAGATGGAATTATATCATTCAGCAAGCAGGGCTACCATTCGCTGGCATACCAGCGCAGGTACGCTTCCACGTGCGCCGACCAGTAATCTTCGTCATGGTAGCCGGGGTTCAGGTGCCACTCGTGGGGGATTCCCTGCTCATTGAGCAGGTTTTCGAACCAACGCGCTGAATTCAAAATCGAGGGACGATCTCTCTCGCCGATATCGAGATAGATGCGCGGGTAAGAATCGGGCGGGATGGCTGCCAGCCAGCCGCGCACCCGGCTGGTGTCGCTCCAGAAGACAGGCAGGCTATGCCCCCCAATCGCGCCGAATAAATCCCAGCGGGAAAGCCCTAAATGCACCGCCCAGCCCGCCCCACGCGAAAGCCCGCCAACCGCCCGGTATTTGCGCTCAGGCAGAGTGCGGTAGGTCTGGTCAATATACGGAATCAGCTCCTCCACCAGCGCTTCTCCAAAGGGGTCTCGTTCGGGTTCGTCCCATGAGCGGTCGCGCGGCATGACGATGATGAACGGGCTGACCTCGCCCGCCGCTGCCAGAGCGTTAGCGGTTTCGTCAGCCCCCAGGCGATCCCATTGGTCGTGGTTGTAGTTCATCCCGTGAATCAGGTACAGCACCGGATAACGTTGTTGGGGTTGCTGGTCGTAGCAGGGCGGCAGATAGACCGCATACTCCAGGGGCAACTTCAACCGCCCCGAGCGCAGGCTGCCAGAATCCACCCGCCCAGGCTGGCTCCAGCAAGCCAGCGGAGTCGGCGTGGACGAGGGAGAGGGCGCGGCAGTGGGCGCGGGCGTGAAGGTGGAAGATGGTTGAGCCTGGGTTGGCTCCGGAGAGGCGCTATTCGCGGCGGCAACGGTCGGCGGGAGGCTGACAGGGGAGGTCTCCTGTCCGATAGCAACCGCGGCAGGGGTAGGCGCAGGCTGGCAACCGCCAAGAAAGGTTGCCAGCCCAATAAATATCACCCAGAATCGCCTCATCGCGTTCCAGTGTAACAAACTCACGCCTGAAAGTCCAGATAATAAACGCCACGCAGTGTATCAGCCGGTGGCGTGTGGATATTTCCCCCTGATCAACAGATATCCGGCGCGCCAGAAAGGGAGATTCTGGTCAGCGCGGCTCTATCACAAACTTGATGGCGGTGCGGACTTTTTCGTCAATCTCCACATCCACAAATTCTGGGATGCAGACAATCTCGTAACCATCCTCCGCCAGGTAACTCTTCGCAAGCGCCATTGCCTTGACAGCCTGATTGATCGCGCTAGCCCCGATCGCTTGCACTTCGACGTGCTTATTCTCTCGAAATACGCCGGCGATTGCACCTGCGACGGCAGACGTGCGCGATTTTCCAGATACTTTGATGACGTCCATGTGCCCCATCCTCCCCGAAATCCAATCGCGCTAGCCGTTTTGGCAGCATTGCTCGATACGATGAATTATTCTGAATAGATTCTACAAGAAATTTTCCCCATAAGCAACTACTAAATGTCCAAATCTTGGTAAAACTCAAAATTCGTTGTAAACTATCCCTGTCACAGATATTCAAACGTTCGACACAGGAGAACGAACATGGAAAACCCTCAATTTGGCGATCTTAACCCCTCCCCCAGGATATTGCTGGGACCTGGACCCAGCACGGTCTCACCCCGCGTGCTGCGCGCCATGGCGACCCCCCTCCTGGGTCACCTTGATCCCGAATTTCTCGCCCTGATGGACGAAATCCAGGAGATGCTGCGCCTCCTGTTCCGCACCAAAAACGAACTCACCCTGCCTCTTTCAGGCACAGGCACGGCTGGAATGGAGGCGGCGCTGTGCAACTTCATCGAACCCGGCGACAACGTGCTGGTCGCTTCCATGGGCTATTTTGGCGATCGGATGCAGGAAATCGCCGGGCGCTACGGGGCAAAGGTGGACCGCCTGGAACGCCCCTGGGGGGAGGTGTTCGACCCCGGTGAAATCGAAGCCGCCCTGCGCCAGAAGAAATACAAACTGCTGGCATTGGTCCACGCCGAGACCTCCACCGGCGCCTGCCAGCCGGGCATCCCCGACATCGCCGCGGCGGCGCATCGCTACGGCGCGTTGCTGGTGCTGGATACGGTCACCTCCCTGGGCGGCATGCCGCTGGAGATTGACGCCTGGGAGGTGGATGTGGCGTACAGCGCCTCCCAAAAATGTCTCTCCGCCCCGCCCGGGCTGGCGCCAATCACCATCTCGCCGCGAGCGCGCCAGGTGTTATCTCAACGCAAAACCCCGGTGGCGAACTGGTATCTGGATTTAACCGGGCTGGAGAAATACTGGGGTCATGAGCGCGTTTACCACCACACCGCTCCTATCGCCCTAAACTATGCCCTGCGCGAAGCGCTGCGCCTGGTCATGGAGGAGGGGCTTGAGGCTCGTTTCACCCGTCACCGCGCCAACGCCAGGCTGCTCTGGCAGGGTCTGGAGGCGTTGGATTTGCCCCTGCTGGTGCCTTTCGAACATCGGCTCACCACCCTGAGCACGCCTCAAATTCCCCCCTCCGCCGACGACCTCGCCGTGCGCAGCCGCCTGCTCAATGACTTCAACATCGAAATCGCCGGCGGCTTCGGTCCGCTCAAGGGCAAGGTGTGGCGCATCGGGCTGATGGGTTTCAGCAGCCGTCGGGAGAATGTGACCCTGCTTCTGGCGGCGCTGGAGCAAATCTTGAAACAGGGTTGAGCCGACCCCTTGCGGCGCTCTTGCCACTCCTGGCGGAGTGTGGCACAATACACAGACAATGATACGCTGGATCGGTTTCCTATTGGCAATCCTGGTGGGAATCGCCGCCGGTTTGTTCTATGGTTGGAGAATCAGCCCGGTGGAATATGTGGACACCACCCCCGATTCGTTGCGGGTGGACTACAAGAGCGACTATGTGCTGATGGTGGCGGAAGCTTACAGCGCCGACAATGACCTGGCGCGAGCCGTGCGTCGCCTGGCTTTCCTGGGCAACGCCCCGCCTAACCAGATCGTGCGCGAAGCCATCCTGTTCGCCGAAAGCCACGGGTACACCGATGCGGACATCGCCCTGATGCGTCGCCTGGGGCGCGACCTGGAATCGTTTGCGCCCGCCTTGCAAGGTCAAAGCCCATGAATGAAAAACGCGGTCCCTGGTATCTGCTGACCGGCTTGGTGATGGGGGTGGCTTTGGGCTTGGCGTACGCCTGGATCATCCAGCCGGTGCAGTACACCAACACCCCGCCCAGCTCCCTGCGCGCCGATTTCAAAGAACAATACCGCACCATGATCGCCCTCGCCTACCTGGCAAACAACGATCTGGTGCGCGCCCGCGCCCGCCTGGATTTGCTCCAGGACCAGGACCTGTATCGCATCCTGGCTGAGCAGGCGCAGCGCAAGCTGGCGCAGGGCA
>JBBIPD010000055.1:0-12294 GCA_037443025.1 Chloroflexota bacterium | reverse complement strand
TTTCATCTTCGAATGCCGCCTTTCGGCGGTATAGCCGAATCTCGCAGCGACAAATACCTTTCTCGTGAAAACCCTGACCCAAAGCGCGGGAAGTTGACATCTGAAGTCTTTGCGGTATAATCTTGGGGCGCAATAAACAGAATAAATTATGGCCCCGTAGCTCAACTGGCAGAGCAGTTGACTCTCGTATGGGAGCCTGCCGGGGAAACCCGGCAGTGAACAGGTGTCAAAATCGGGGAACCCTTCCGCTAAAAAAGAACGATGGCAACCCCGAGCCAAGCCCTGAGAAGGGAAGGTGTAGAGACTAGACGGCACCCGCCTAAAGCGAATGCCAGGGCGAAGAGATAGTCCAGACCACAAACCTTTGGGGCGGCGAAAGCCGTAGCGGGCAGGTAATCAATTGGTTACAGGTTCGAGTCCTGTCGGGGTCACTCTAACGAAAAGTCCGAAACCGCGCCGTTTCGGACTTTTCGATACGGCTGCCCGGTGATTCCAGGTGTTGCGCCTGGGTTTGCTACGGTTGTTCCTGGCTGTGGCGAAAGCGCCAGGCGCCCAGACTGAAGAAGAGGATGGCATAGCCTATCAACGCCGCCGAAGGGAGCAGAACCGATTCAAAGCCCAATCCACGCGTGATGATATTCTTTATGCCGTCCATTGCCCAGGCAACGGGGGAGAGATGACCAATCAGCCTGAAGGTGGCGCCGGTCACCTCCAGCGGCACCCAGGCGCCTCCCAAACCGGCAAGCACAAACATCGGGACGAGTGAGAAGACAATCGCCTGCTCTTCGTTCTTTGCCACGACGCCAATCAACAGACCCAATGCTGCAATGCACATGGCAGCGCTCAGGGCGACTGTCAGACTCGCCAGGGGTTGCGCCAGATAGTTCAGCTTCAAGACAAGCTGACCAAAGGCAATCAGCGCCAGAAACTGGCTGAAGATCAACACAAATATCGCCAGGTAGTGACCCAGTAGAATGTGGATGCGCCCGGTGGCGGTAGTGAGCAGACGTTGCAGGGAGCGGCTCTTCCTCTCGCTCACAATCACCTGCGCCGAGACGAGCAAACCGGCAATGGCGAACTGCAACATCATCCCAGGCGCGGTGTGTTCAAGGGAGGCATTGTTTGTTTCATCTTCCTTGAGCGATAAGGAGGCGTTTTCGACCACTTGAATTGGAGGGTCGTCCCAGGCAGCGAGGGCTGATTTCAGGCTGTGGCTGTACGGCGCTTTATCCCCCAGCGTTTCTTCGAGTATAAGCGCAGTGCGCACGGCGCTATCCAGACGGATCACAGCCGTCAGCGCTTCGCTCTCGACGCTGGCACCGACTCCGGTGTTGGCATCGCCAATCAGGGTGATTGGCGCCGGTTTGCCTTGCAACATATCATGCCCGTATCGGGCTGGAACGATGATCGCAGCAGCCAGTTTTCCATCGGCAACCCGGCTTTCCAGTTCAGAGTAGGCGAGGTTGCCCGATTCAACCAGGCGAATGACCCTGGATTTTTCGAGCTGATTGCGCAGCTCCTGGCTGAGGGATGTGTTGTCCTGGTCTGAAAAACCGACCGGAAGCCGTGTTTCTCCGTTGTTGGTGCTAAAACCCCCGAAAGCGTAGCCGAACAGGAGGGTGAAAACTACCGGCATAATCAGGAAGAAGAGGAAGGTCTTCCTATCACGCAGGTGTTGGATTAAATCTTTGGCGGCAATATCAAAAATCCTGGTCATAGGGGATTCCTAAACGTAACGTCTGGAGAAACGCCAGACGCCGACGATGAAAAATGCGGCGCTCCAACCCAGAAGTACCAGAGTGGTGATGGCTAACTCTGAGACAGGTTCGTGGTTCATTGCCTGGAGCAGCCCGCGCACCACCCATCCTTGCGGCACGAGCAATGCGACGCTGTTCCCAAGCTGGCTGGCAACGGGCGAATTCATCGCAAAGATGCTGATCATTCCGATCATGCCCGTCATGGTCAGCACGCCGCCGAAAACAACTCCACCTTGTTTGGTATTTTTGAGCATCGAATTGACAAAGATTCCAAAAGCCGAGGCGGAAGGCACCAGTCCAAGCAAAACCAGGGCGAGCGGGATAGAGTCCCCCCATTCGATTCCGAAAATCAATTGGGCGGCAAAGATTAAGACGACGACCTGTACCAAAACAGTGGTGAAAACCGCCAGGAACTTGCCGCTCAAGATGGTAGCCTGAGACGTGGGGGTGGTGAACAGGCGCGGTAGAGTGCGTTCCTCTTCTTCTTTCAAGATGCTCTCAGCAGAGGCAGTGCCAGTATAGAAGGCATAAAAGATCATCATCCCACCCATGATTGGACCCAGCATGCGGCGGATGGGATTCTCCTCTTGCTGTCTGTTGGACGGTTGATGCACGTCGAGCAGTATCTGATTCAAATCTTTGGATTGCATTGTTTTCGATTCCAGATATTGCTGAACGACCTGCCCCACCAGGGCGTAGTCTTGCGTTTCGGATTGATCCAGCGCCAGGTCAACCGCAATTTTTATGCCCGAGATGCGATCCATGAACTGGCCGGTCTGAACGGGCTGGTTGACCGAGCGGCGTTTGACGATGCCGGGAGCGATGGTCAGGGTGGGGTCCTGGTAAAACTCGACCGTTGCCTTGCCGTATAAGTCGGCGAATTGGCGGGAGAAATCCGCAGGGATGATCACTGCTACCTGAGCCTGTTGCTTATCCACCGCTGCCCGCGCGGTTGCTGCATCCGGGGCGAGGGTTACATCTAACAGGCTGGACAGGTCTTCGCTTTGAAAAATGTTGACCATCAACTCGCCCAGGGTATCTGCCTTGATGCCGCCTGGGAGATTCTCAGCGCCAGCCTGCATCTTGGGTCCACCTTCATCCAGATTGGCGACAATAACTTTGGTGCGCGGCAGGCTAAACCCCTCATCGCTGCCGATATTGCCAAGCATAAAATAGAACATGCCGGTCACCAGAAGGGGGATGGCGAACATAAACGCCAGGGCGAAGGCGCTGCGGAAGGATCGGGTCATGTCCTTGATTGCAATATCCAGGATTTTCATCTCAAGTCACCTGACCGATTCGGAATCGGGAAGAATCGCGCCAAAAGCAGAGATCGGGTTCAATCGCGCAAAGCGCGCCCGGTGAGGTGCAGAAAGACCGCTTCGAGGTTGGGCTCCTGGATATCCACCGACGTGATGCGGATGTTCTGGGAAGCCGCGATGTCGAACAGCCGGGGTAGAACCTGGTTGCTATCCTCTGCCAGGATGGTCACAACGCCGTCCTGAGCTGAAATCTGCCTCACGCCGGGAATGGCTTGCCATTTCTCCAGCACTTCTACGCTTTCGACGCTGAGGGTCAGACGGATGCGGTCCATCTCGCCGACGATTTTCACCAGTTCGGCGTGACCGCCGTATGCGATGAGCTTCCCGTGGTCCATGATGGCAATATGGTCGGAAAGTTCTTGAGCCTCTTCCATGTAATGGGTGGTATAAAGCACGGTCATCCCCTGATTTTTGAGGGCTACCACGCTGTCCAGGATATTGCGACGGGATTGCGGGTCTATCCCCACCGTTGGCTCGTCCATGAAAATCACCTGTGGTTTGTGGAGCAAGGCGACGCCGATGTTGACCCGTCGCTTCATGCCGCCCGAGAATTTGCCCACTCGCCCGTTGGCGCGATCGGTCAAACCGATGATGTCCAACACTTCGTTCACCCGGGTTTTGAGCGCCGCGCCGCGCAGACCGTACATTTTTCCCCAAAAGGTGAGATTCTCTCGGGCGGAGAGGTCTTCGTACAGGGCAATCTCCTGAGGGACATAGCCTAACACCGCTTTCACACCCATCGGATCGCTTCGAATGGATCTCCCCATCACCAGAGCGTCGCCCTGGTCGGGTCGCAACAAGGTCGCAAGTATGGAGATGGTGGTGGTTTTACCCGCCCCGTTGGGACCAAGCAGGCTGAAGATTTCTCCCTGCTCGACGTCGAAGCTGATCCCCTGGACCGCCTTGATGTCTCCGAACGATTTATAGAGGTCTTTGACCTGTATGGCAAATTGGTTCATTCGCTTACCTCAGACTCAGCTAGCCAAAACGCCCACCCCAAGCCTTTTACGTTCTTTAGAATTATAGCCCTTTTTGCCGTTTGGCGCACCTGGCGCTGGTTATTTCCAACGGGCGCTTTTCTTTCTGCTAGCTAAAAAAAACCGCTTGCCTTGGCTGGAGTGGAAGTTCTAGCGGTTCACATATGGTATGAGCAGTATAGAGCAAAGGTGAAAGTGATATTTATCACCGTCGAATGTGAATGTCAGAGAATTGTGCTTGTGATAAAATCTGTTATTACAAGTGAGACATCACGGTTGATGTCAATCGTTTTCCCGAGTCCGGTTAAGTAAGCGCCGGACTCGAAGTGTGGATGCAGGGTAGAAAGGAACGCCGAATATGAGACTTTATTTCCGTCTGGCATGGCGTAATATTTGGCGGCACACCCGTCGGACGGTCATCATTATCCTGGCAATGGGGCTTGGCTTGGCATTGATGATGTTTTATGATGGTTTGATCGTCGGTTTTGATGAGGCGATCTACGGCAACGCAATTCGAGTCCTGGGCGGCAATATCCAGGTGCATGCGCAGGGCTATCGCCTGAAAGCGAGTCAGACCCCGCTCCTGCCCCTGCCGGATGATCAGGCGGTCGTCCGGGCGGCGCAGGAACTCCCCCAGGTGGTGGCGGCAACGCGGCGAATCAACACCGGAGGTCTTGCCAGCAGCCGTGAGGGCGCTTTCGCAGTTAATATCACCGGCATAGAACCCGAGAAAGAGGCGGAGGTCAATATCGCCGCCCAGAATGTGGTTGCCGGACGCTACCTGTCCGGCGATGATGGGGATGTGATTTTCATCGGCAAAGGGCTGGCAGACGCTATGGGCGTGGGGGTTGGCGACCGAATCACTCTCACCGGGCGCTCCCGTCATGAGCAGATGCGCAAGCGTACAATGACCGTTATCGGTATCTACGACCTGAAGATGCCGGATCTCGAGAAGCGCACGATATACATATCCCTGAGCGAGGCGCAATCGCTTTATGATTTGAATGGTCAGTCCACAGAGGTGGCAATTGTGCTAAAACAGGTCGGTCAGGAGGCTGAAGTGATTGAGGCGCTTAAACCGGTTCTCCCGGGTTACGAGATCGACTCATTCGAAGCCAATTTCCCCGAACTACAGCAGGCTATTCAATCCAAAAGCGGGGTGATGAACATCTTCAGCGTGGTGATCTTGATGATTGCCGGGATTGGTATCCTGAATTTGCTGCTGATGGCGGTCTATGAGAGAACCCGAGAGATTGGTATTCTGGGCGCTTTGGGATTGCGTCCCCGCCAGATTTCACTGCTTTTCGTCCTGGAAGGGACGATGATCGGTTTGGTGGGTGTGGTTATGGGAATCGTCCTTGGGTTGATGATAAACGGGATTTTGATGCGGGTGGGTCTGGATTACAGCCAGTTCACGGGCGTCACTGATTACACCGCGCTGATCAGTGGTCGGATTTACCCCAGTTGGGGGGTGGAAAAGTTGCTCTGGCGCGGTCTGACTGTGGCAATCATCTCTGCCCTGGCGGCACTGATACCTGCCCATGAAGCCTCGCAAAATGAACCCGCTCAGTCGTTGCACTATGTGTGAGGTGTGCCATGATCCAGCTATTGAAAATGGCTTTTCGCAATCTGGGACGTAACCGCCGTCGCTCTTTCTTTTCCGCTTTGGCGCTGGCAATGGGCTTAGCCCTGTTGCTGTTGTTGGCGTCGTTTGTCGAGGGCGAAATGGGGAGCGTCATTGACCTGACCACCCGGCTGGAAAGCGGTCATCTGCAGGTGCGGGCAAAGACCTATGATGAGAATAAAACCAGCCTCAAATGGCAGGACCTGTTGGAAAACCCTGCTCAGATTGCAGCCCAAATCGCTTCGCTCGAGCCGGTGCAGGTTGCCACCCCCCGTCTGTTTGCCAGCGGGATCGTTTCAGTAGGGAGTGAAACCAGCGGGGTGAGGGTGATTGGCATTGATCCCCTCTCCGATGCGAATGCTCCCTTCCGGGATGGGCTGCTCAGCGGGGAGTTTCTCACCCCTGAGGATAGGGAAGGTATTCTCATCGGTTATCCCCTGGCAGAGCGGATGGGGTTGAAAGCCGGCGATAAGCTCAATCTATCTGTCAATACCTCCAATGGCGATGTTGACGAACAGATGTTTATCGTGCGCGGGATTTATTCCACAAAGACTGGCGGTTTTGATCGCATCACCGTGTTCTTGCCGCTTGCCAAGGCGCAGGCGATCACCCAGACAGATAACCATGCCAGCACAATCTTCATCTTGTTGAAAGATAAGGCGCTGACCGAGGCGGTTGCGGCGGCGATCGCCGGTGCGAACTACCAGGTATTAACCTGGGAGGATATGAATGAATTAATCCTGCAAACCGAGCAGATGGCAAACGGTTATATCTATATCCTCTACTTAATTGTGCTGGCAATCACCGCTTCAGTGATTATTAATACCCTGGTTATGGCGGTTTTTGAGCGGACGCGGGAGATTGGCATCCTCGCCTCGCTTGGGATGAAGGGCAGGCAGATTATGGCAATGTTCCTGACCGAATCGGGCTTGCTGGCGGTGGGCGGCATCATCATGGGGTTGATCATTGGGGTCCTGGTGGTTGCCTATTTCACCCGGTACGGCTTTTATATTGGCAATATGGGGGTTACAGGTTTGCTGATTAGCGATACTATTTACACGGAGTTGACCTGGCAAGACACAGTGAACCTGACAGTTCTGAGTTTTATCATCACCTTGCTGGCAGGGCTTTACCCGGCGATGATGGCAGCGCGGATGGACCCGGTTCAAGCATTGCGCGGCGGGAGATGAACTGGAGGAGATGAACATGGAAGTCGCTAGAATTGAGAATGTTACTCGAATATTTAAGACCGGCGATGTTGAAACTCAGGCTTTGCGAGGCGTTAATCTCATCATCGAAAAGGGCGAGTTCACTGCTCTGGTGGGTCCTTCTGGATCAGGGAAGACCACCTTGTTGCAGTTGATCGGTTGCCTGGATCAACCTACCAGCGGGCGGGTATTCATCAATGGCAAAGATGTCAGCAAGCTCAATCGCAACCAAAGGGCGGATATGCGTCGCGGCACGATTGGCTTCATTTTCCAGTTCTTTGCCCTGATTCCAACCCTGACAGCCTACGAAAACGTTGAGATGCCCTTGCTCTTGAACGGGAAAAGCTCCGCAGAGCGGCGTCAACGGGTGATGAGCTTGCTCGAGTCGGTGGGTCTTGCCGACCGCGCCCATCATCGCCCAGACCAGTTGAGCGGCGGCGAACAGCAGCGGGTGGCAATCGCCCGCGCCCTGGCGCCTAACCCTACTCTGATTCTGGCGGATGAACCCACCGCGAATTTGGACACAGCCAACGGGCAACAGATTATGGAGACAATGACCCGGCTTAATTTGGAGACGGGCGTTACCTTCGTGTTTGCCACCCATGACCCGCGGGTGATCAAATTTGCTCGACGAGTTGTTACTTTGCGGGATGGGATGGTGGTTGAGGATAGCGCCGGGGTACTGGTCGGCGAAGGAGGCTGAGATGAAGATCACGGCGAAATTGTGCCTGATCTTGCTGGCAGGGATGCTCCTGAGCGGATGTGGAGCTTTCTCCCGGTCAACCCCCACGCCGTTGCCCACCCTGGCGTTGGTGTCCGGCGGTGAGCCGTCCCAGAGCGCGCCAGTGGTGAGTGGCGAAGGGGTAGTCGCTTCGGGGACTGTGGCGCCTGCTAAACAAGCCCAAATGGCTTTTGCGTTGGGGGGCAAGTTAGAAGCTGTCAATGTAGAGGTCGGCGATAAGGTGGAAGCGGGGCAAGTGTTGGCTCGTCTGGCTGGCACCGAGCAACTGCAGGCTGCCCTCTCCAGAGCCGAATTGGAGGTTCTGGTCGCTCAGCAGGCGCTCAAAGAACTGGAGGACGATTTGCTGGAAGAGCAAACCGCCGCCTTGCAGGCTTTGAAAGACGCCCGTCAGGCTGTGCGGGACGCCGAGCGGAAACTCAGAGGGTTTGGCGTCTCGTCTGAACCGATTGATATTCAGGTGGCGCGCTCCAATGTCGCCCTTGCCAAACGCGCTTTAGACCAGGCATTGAAGGATTTCAAGCCTTACGAGAACAAGCCAGAGGATAATCTCAAGCGAGCCGCATTGCTCAATAAATTATCCGAGGCGCAGAAACGGTATGACAACGCGGTCGAACAGTTGAACCGTCTTTCGGGCATCATCGTCCCTGAATTCGATTATCAGCAAGCCCAAACCGACCTGGAAATCGCTCAGTCCAGGCTGAAGCTGGCTGAGGAGCGGTATGAACTGCTCCTGAACGGACCGGACCCGGAGGCGCTAGCCCTGGCTCAGGCGCGTTTGAAAAGCGCTCAGGATCAGGCAGATGCGGCTCGCGCCAGCCTGGCTGATTTGGAATTGAAAGCGCCTTTTGCCGGTACGGTGAGCAAGGTCAATTTTCAAAGCGGCGAATGGGTGGTGCCGGGTCAGGCGGTTCTGGTTTTGGCAGACCTGGATCACCTGCAGGTCGAGACCACCGATTTAGGCGAGCGCGATGTCCCCAAAATCGAAGTCGGTCAGCCTGTCCTGGTCCTGGTTGAGGCGTTGAACGAGGAGATATCCGGGCAGGTGAGCCTGATTGCGCCGCTGGCGGATATTCTGGGCGGCGATGTGGTCTACAAGATCACAATCGTCCTGGATACGCAACCCACGGGTTTGCGATCGGGTATGAGCGTGGAGGTTCAGTTCGGTGTAGCTCAATAAGTCGGGCTGCCTCTGCGGTTGATTCATCCGGCAGATGCGCCCCAGATGTGGGGGGAACGGGTAGCGTATGCCGATATCGTAGAAGTGTAGTTGATTGGGTTGTCTGTCTTGCCAGACATGTTCTTGATTCGCTTGCCCCTGGAGGTTGCCCATCGGGGGCAAAGTTTTAAGATGAGCCGATGGATGGATATGCCGTAAAGCGGGTTATAATTTGGTGGATGATTTTCCCCGCAATCAGAGTTGATAAAGGATGAGAAAAATGCTCATAATATTTGAGGAACTTCTGCTGTTATCCATCCATGAAGATAAGGGCACTTTCATCGGATCAACGGTGGATAAAATGAACACCGGGATTGTTGGGGCAATCCTGGCGGAACTCGCCCTGATGGGGGTCGTTCAAATCCAGGAAAACCATCGGCTGCGCGTGTTGCAGGACGCTTCTCTCGAGGATGAGATCCTGAACAACGCCTTAAGGGCGTTCAAGGAATCTGAAAAAGAACGTAAAACCGGGTATTGGATCAACGCTCTCAATCAAAAGCCAGAGAAATATCGCAAGCAGATTATCGAGCGCCTGATTCAGAAAGGCATCGTCACCCAGGAGGATGACCACATTGTCTGGGTTATCCCCTCACCGCTGAATCCGGAGATCAAAGCCTCGACGAAGTACTGGTTGAGGAATCGATTGCGGGAGATTATCCTGGCTTCGAAGCAGGCAGAGCAGCGAGATATCGCTCTACTGAGCATCCTCAAAGCCTGTAATTTGCTCGATTTGGTATTTCTTAAAGATGAGCGCCGCCTGGCAAGCCGCCAAATCAGCGAGATGGTGGTGGGCGATGCGCTCAAAAACCCCATCACCCAGACGATTGAGGAGATTGACATTGCAATCGCCGACGTCGTGGAAGACGAATAAGAAAGCCTGATTTTCCCCTGATGAAGGAACACACTATCATTATCATTGGGGCAGGGATAGCCGGGCTTGCAACCGGTTGTTATGCCCAGATGAACGGTTTTAAGACCAAAATATTCGAGTTGCATAACTTGCCAGGGGGGTTATGCACGGCTTGGGAGCGCAAAGGGTATGTTTTCGACGGTTGCATTCATTACCTGATTGGTTCGGGAAAAGGACAGCCGTTTTATTCTATGTGGGAGGAGTTGGGCGCGGTTCAGGGGCGGCGGATGATCAATCACCGCGAATACCAACGCATCACCGACGGAGATAAGACCCTGATTGTCTATGTAGACCCCGCGGAACTGGAAGCGCATCTCCTGGAACTCTCCCCCCAAGATGCCGCTCCCATCCGGGATTTTATCCGCGGCGTGCGAAAATTTGCCGGGTTTGACCTCTCCCTGATGTATCAAATCCCTAAGCCCCTGATGCAAGCGTTGGACTGGCGCAATTATGGGATGAAGATGATGCCGTTCGTCCCTGCTCTGGCGAAATGGGCTTTGACCTCCTGCGCCCAATTCGCCCAGCGTTTTAAAGATCCCTTCCTGAGGCGGGCTGTGCCTCAGATGTTCTCCTGGGAAGAAGCGCCGGTGATGATGGGGATGATGCTCCTGGCGTATATGCAGACAGGGAACGCCGGTTTTCCGGTTGGCGGTTCGCTCGAATTCGCCAGGGCGATTGAAAAGCGTTACACAGACCTGGGGGGCGAAATTTATTACGATAGCCAGGTGGAGAAAATCCTGGTAGAGGATGACCGGGCGGTGGGCGTTCGGCTTTACAATAACCAGGTTCACCGGGCAGATTATGTCATCTCAGCCGCCGATGGGCGGAGTACGATCTTCGATATGCTTGGCGGGGAATACACGAATCGTAAAATCCGCCGCATGTACGATGGTCACCTGCCCACGCATCAGATGGTGCAAGTATCCTTGGGGGTCAATCGCGATATGTCTGGCGATCCTCATTGGGTCACCTACCTGCTGGATGAGCCTGTCTTGCTGGCAGGGGAGGAGCGGCGCGAGATTGGCGTCCAGCATTATTGCTTTGACCCGTCGCTGGCGCCTCCTGGCAAGTCAGTGATCGAACTGATTGTGCGCACCAATTATGCCTATTGGCAAAATATCTACGGGCGACGCATCTACGACACAGAACAAAGCGAGGTTTCGGATATCATCATCGAGCAATTGAAAAAATGGTATCCGGAGATAGATGAGGATATCGAATTTGTGGATGAGGCGACCCCTCTCAGCTATGAACGCTACACCGGAAACTGGATGGGGGCGACAACTGGCTGGTTGCTGGCAAAAGAGACCGTCCCGCTGATGATTCTGGGGGTGCCCAAGACCTTGCCCGGGCTGCGCAATTTTTATATGGCGGGTCAATGGGTTGAACCCGGGGGGATGGTTACCCTGGCAGCCGCTTCGGGCAGAAACGCCATGCAGATGGTCTGTCATGATGCGGGCGTCCCTTTTCGGGCTGAGTCCGCCTGATGCCTCATCCCCTCAGTGCCAGATGTCCTGGTAGGCGTGTTCTCCAACCAGGTTTTCTCCCCTTTCAAAGCGATCCAGCCTGAAGGGGCTGATATCCACCGTCTCTGGCTGACCATTCAATATCCATTCCGCCATACACGCGCCCACCGCCGGGGCTATCTTGAAGCCGGTCCCGCTGAATCCACATAGCAAATAAAACCCCTCCGGACCCGCCGGTCCGAGGATAGCGCGCTGGTCTGGGGTGATGCCGTCGTACCCGCCATGGCTGCTGTGTAATCTCGCCGATTGCATTGCGGGGATGCGCTTGCAGATACGCTCGATTGCTCTCTCGATGAAGCCCGCCAGGGATGTGTCAGTATTCCCGTCGGGAGATTGTCCCAGGGGGTTTCCATCTTCCAACCCAACCAGGGTCAACCCGCCGCTCTCCGGGCGGAAATACATCGAATTCAAATCATCAATCACCGTTGGATGAGGCAGGCGCAGCTCGGCTGGGCGTTTGACAAACATGGTGTCGTGCCGCCAGGTATTCAGCGGGATATTGACGCCTGCCATCCGGGCAACCTGGGCTGCCCAGGCGCCCGCGGCGTTCACCACGATTGGCGAGGCGAAATCCCCTTTTGCCGAGCGAACGCCTTTCACCTTTCCGCCGCTAAGGATGATATCGGTGACCGGGCAGTCCTGAACAATTTGGGCGCCCGAGCGGCGAGCAGCCTCGATGAACGCGTGCGTGGATGAGTTTGGGTCGGCGTAGCCGGACTCTGGTTCAAAAGCGGCGAAGTCGAAATCGTTGACGAAGAAGCAGGGGGCAAGCCGCCTGACATCCTGGGAAGTGACCAGGAGCGAGGGGATGCCGATGCGCTGGTGCATCTGGATGTTGGCTTTCAGCGCTTCGGTGTGTTCAGGAGCAGCAATGTAGATGAATCCGGTGCGGGTAAAACCGCAGTCCCCGCCGACCCTTTCACGCCAATCTCGAAAATATTGAAACGATTCCCACGCCAGCCGCGATTCCACCTCCAAATCGTAATGCATGCGCACCAGACCGCTGGAACGC
>JBBIPD010000054.1:0-12304 GCA_037443025.1 Chloroflexota bacterium | reverse complement strand
TTGGGCGCTTGCAAGCATCTTCAAAAGCAACATCGCTGCAGCCAGGTTGAAAACACTGGAGACAACCCTGGACTGGGTGACGAACTCTGTTTCTCAATCTGGGCGATTGCGGTATTTTTGCCCAATCTGGCACGACCTGTATCAGAACGACCGCCCCTGGTGGATGGTCTTCAATCGAGATACCTATAGCCATGACCTGTTGGCAATCATGGGCGGTATCAATATTTTTGCCGATCGGCGGCGGCTTTACCCGCTCAGCGCAGATTTGGGGCTGGCAACCCCTGAACCCGCTCAGGAACGTGATGTGCGCTATCCACGAGTGACCCTGGAAGAGGTTATTGGCGGTCAGCCTGAGATTATCCTTTTACCCAGTGAACCCATGGAATTCAGCCAGATAGACCTGGAGCAAATACGCTCTATCATGGCAGAGACGCCTGCGGTGCAGAACAACCGGGTCTATCTTGTTGACGGTTCTTTAATCACCTGGCACGGAACCCGCCTGGCGCATGCATTGCGCGAGCTTCCCGGCTTTTTCACCTCTTAATACCCATCAAAATATCATCATCCATATCTGCTTGACGCCAGACGCACACAATGATAAAATTTATTCTGCGATAAATCATCAGATTAATCATAATAATCTGTTAATTCTAAGGACCTTGCTTCAGAGAACCATGCCATACAACCATTTCCAGAACGAGTTCATCCAATATCTGGCGAATTCCTACGACGAGCATGACCCCTTAGGCAGGATTCCCTCTCTAAGCGCCCTGAGTCAAAACCTGGGGGTCAGCGTCGCCCGCCTGCGAGAGCAGCTGGAAGTCGCTCGGGCGTTGGGCTTTGTTGAGGTTAAACCTCGGACGGGGATCCGACGCCTTCCATATTCTTTTCTCCCCGCAGTGACCCAAAGCCTCTCTTATGCGATTGAAATTAACCGGGATTATTTTGATGTATTTTCTGAGTTGCGCAACCACCTGGAAGCAGCGTATTGGGACGAGGCTGTCCAAAAGCTGACGCCAGAGGATCACGCTGAGCTCCAGAATCTGGTCGCTGTTGCGTGGGCTAAACTGCGCAGCCCTCAGATTCACATCCCCCACCTGGAGCATCGCCAGCTCCATTTGGGGATTTATAAACGCTTGCAAAACCCCTTCGTTTTGGGCATCCTCGAGGCTTATTGGGAAGCGTACGAGGCGGTTGGGCTGAACATGTACGCCGGTTATGATTATCTGGAGCGGGTATGGGAGTACCATCAGCTAATGGTGGATTCAATCTGCAAAGGCGACTATCAGGCTGGATATCGGGCATTGGTTCAGCACAAGGATTTACTCTATCACCGTCCGGTGGGGAATTTAATGGGGAATGGCGCCTCGGAGGCGGAGACGAAACCAGACGTTGGACCATCAGTCATTTGATTATCATAAGGAGAAGTAATGTCTGCGATTCAATCCTCTGTCGAAATTGACTCTCTAGTTAATCCAGAGCAGGCTGTCAACAATTTCTCAATCACGGTTGGGACAGTCAACGGCTCGGGCAGTCAGACCTCCAATCTGACGCTTCTGCGAGCCCTCTTCAGAATGGGCATCCCCGTATCTGGGAAAAATCTCTTCCCCTCCAACATCCAGGGATTGCCAACCTGGTATACCATCCGGGTGAACAAAGATGGTTTTCTCGCCCGGCGGGAAGAGAACGAGGTGGTCGTGGCGATGAATCCGGCGACGTTTCTTCAAGACCTCGCCGGGGTGGTGCCAGGCGGCGCATTTTACTACGCAGATGATATCCGTTTGCCGATCAATCGCCAGGATGTTTATGCTTATCCAATGCCGGTCAAGCAGATAACTAAAAATAGCGGAGCGCCTTCTAATCTTCGAGACTATGTAGCCAACATGGTATATGTGGGGATTCTCGCTCAGATGTTGGGGATAGACCTGGAGAATATTTATCAGGCATTGAATTTTCATTTTAAGGGTAAATCCAAGGCGATTGACCTGAACTATGGCGTGGTGCAGGCGGCAGCAGAGTGGGCGGCGAAGAATCTGGAAAAGCGCGATCCATACCTGGTCAGACCGATGGATTTAACTCGGGATTTGATCATGGCAGACGGCAACACAGCCGCCGCTTTGGGGGCGATTTACGGTGGGGTGCAACTGGTATCCTGGTACCCCATCACCCCTGCCTCCAGCCTGGCTGAAAGCCTGCAAACATACCTGCCTGTGTTGCGTAAAGATCCCGAAGAGGAAGGCAAAAACACATTTGCCATCATCCAGGCTGAGGATGAACTGGCTGCAATTGGCATGGCGGTTGGCGCTGGTTGGGCTGGGCTGCGAGCGATGACTTCCACTTCTGGTCCGGGCTTAAGCTTGATGACAGAATACGCCGGGCTGGCGTATTTTGCCGAGGTCCCCATTGTCGTTTGGGATGTGCAGCGGGTTGGTCCCAGCACCGGTTTGCCCACGCGAACAGCCCAGGGTGATTTGACATTCACCTATTTTATGGGGCATGGAGATACGCAGCAGGTGATTTTACTGCCCGGCAATGCGAATGAGTGTTTTGAATTTGGGTGGAAGGCGTTTGACATCGCGGAGAGGCTTCAGATGCCGGTCTTTGTCCTTTCAGACCTGGACCTGGGGATGAACAACTGGATGACCAAACCTTTTGAGTATCCAGACAAACCGATGGACCGCGGCAAGGTCTTATGGGAAGAGGATTTGGAACGTTTGAAAGGACAATGGGCGCGTTATCAGGATATTGACGGCGATGGCATTCCCTATCGAACCCTGCCGGGCAATCGTCATCCACACGCCTCTTACTTCGCTCGGGGGACGGGGCACACTCCAGATGCCCAGTATTCCGAAGATCCGATAGTCTGGCATGAAAACCTGGAACGTCTCAAGCGTAAATACCAGACCGCAAAACAATACGTCCCAAAACCCGTTGTTGAGGAAATGCGACAGGCGAATATCGGCATCATTGCCTATGGTTCTACCGAGCCGGCGATTACCGAGGCGCGTTACCAGCTGCAAGCCATGGGAATCCCATCGAATTTCTTGCGCCTGCGAGCTCTTCCCTTCACTGAAGAAGTGGAGGAATTTATCAGCCAACATGAGAGGGTAATCGTTGTCGAGATGAACCGAGATGGTCAACTGTATCAATTGTTGGCAATGGAATATCCCGACAAAGCGGCGCGCCTGATATCGGCAGCCTACACTGATGGACTACCGTTTACCGCGCGCCGCGTGCGTGAGATGATCATTGCGAAAATGGAGCAGAAAAATGAGTGAACAAACAACCTCGAGCGCATCACGGGTACAGGTTAATCTGATAGGCTTGACCAAAGCCGACTACCGCGGCAATCCAAGCACGCTCTGTCAGGGGTGTGGGCACAATTCAATCGCCAGCCAGATCATCGCGGCTGCGTATGAAATGGATATCGAGCCGGAGAGCGTGGTTAAGTTCAGCGGCATCGGTTGTTCCAGCAAAAGTCCATTTTATTTCTTGAATCGCTCTTTTGGTTTTAACGGTCTGCATGGGCGCATGCCTTCCCTGGCAACTGGGGCTTTGTTTGCAGACCACACCTTGCGCGGCATCGGCGTCAGCGGCGATGGGGATACCGCCAGCATTGGCATGGGGCAGTTCAAGCATGTCTTGCGCCGCAACTTGCGCCTGGTGTATATTGTCGAAAACAACGGCGTATATGGTCTCACCAAGGGGCAATTCTCAGCCACAGCCGAGGTGGGTTTGACATTGAAAAGCCAGGGCACCAACCCGTATATGCCGGTGGACATCGCCTGGGAGGCGCTGGTGGGACATGCCACTTTTGTGGCGCGCTCGTTTGCAGGCGACCCGAAACAGGTGAAGGAGTTGATCAAGGCGGCGCTCAGCCATAACGGCATCGCAGTTTTGGATATCATCAGCCCTTGTGTCACGTTTAATAACCAGGATACCGCCATGCATTCCTATCAGTGGGGCAAGAATCACGAGGTGGCGTTACACGAACTGGCTTATGTCCCTCCGGCTGAGGAGATCATGGTGGAATATGAAGAGGGGCAGGATATCGAGGTGACCATGCACGATGGTTCGGTGGTGGTCTTGAAGAAATTGGAGCGGGATTATGACCATACCAATCGGGTCGAAGCGATGCGCGTGTTGGAAGAGGCAAACGCCTGCAATTGCCTCATCACGGGTTTGATTTATATTGATACCACCCAGCCATCTCTGACCGATTTATATAACCTGCCCTCGACGCCGTTAAATCGGCTATCAGAAAATCGCCTGCGCCCGCCGAGGGAAAGCATTAAACGCGTCAATGAATGGATGTTCTAACCTGACGCGGGGTAGACTGGCGCCGGCGCTGGAGATCTCTCCAGCGCCGGTTGATTTTTAAAGAGGCGCTTGCATCAGCCGTTGCGAAACTTGCGCCAATAGCGCTGGATTCCGTAACCAGACATCCAGGAGGGGTTGGCGGACTCGTACGCCTGAATCTGTTGGGGTGAGACGCCGTCGGCGAGAGCGCGCCGAGAGGTCCATTCACTCAGTTGAGCGTTGATTTCTTCGACGGGTAAATCTGAGTTCATGATCGTCTCTATCCAGGCGATTGTCTGGTCTAATAGCTCGCTTAATGACCTCAGATGCCAGTCCGCATCGCTGAATATTCCGAAGTGGGTAGGGGCTATGCGGGAGAATTTCTGGTCGCTTAAGCGCCTCAGGCTGTCGCGCCACTTCTCCGGCTGAAACTCGGGGGGCGGCATTGGCAATCGAAGATGGCGTGTGCCTGCCAGGCGCACGCCACCAATATCTCCGGAAAAGCAGATATCATCCAATAAATAAACCAGATGATGCTCCGCGTGACCGGGGGTGTCAAAAGCCTGGATAGATAAGCCATCCACTTCAACGGTTTCCTCATCCTGGAGGATGGTCAACTTCTCTTCTGGCACAGCTAAAAACTCTCCCCACAGAGAGTCCATCTGGTCGCCGTAAATTCGGGCAGCGCTGGCAAGCAGTTTCTCAGGGTTCTGCAGGTGGGGCGCGCCTACCGGATGGACATAGATTTGGACGCCCTGTTGCGCCAGCCATCCCGCGGCTCCGGCGTGATCCAGGTGGATGTGAGTCAAAAAAACGTGGGAGATATCCCGAATGGTGTATCCATGCGCCTGTAACCCCTCTTGGAGGGCGGACAGGGTTGAACCAGGACCACACTCAATCAAGGCTACCCCATGCCTGTGGGGGATGGCGTAACACGCAATTGCGCCTGAAACGCCCATAAAATTCAAATCCAGGGTGATTATGTTAGATTTGGTCATGTTGTTCTTGTTGGAAAGGATTATTTTTCAGAAGTATACTCCGAAAATTGGGTATAGAAAATCAGATCATTGTCCAATGGTTTTTTCGATCCGAAATTCACGAGAAATTGTTAAATACGCTTAACATTTACATGACAAATTGCATGTTGACATGTGATTTAATGTGTGATATTTTTTCACTATGGGATTAGCTTACAAAAATGTAAGGTCTATCTCTTTTATTTTTTAATATTTAGCACAAAAGGAGGTGAAACCCTCGAGAGATATTACCCGGTTTATCCATTGAAAATTGAATAATGATTTATCAATAAACAAACCAGAACATCGAGTATAAGGAGACTAACGATGACACTCGCCCAAGTAGTCTATCAAATGTCGAACGACGCAGAATTCGCCTCGGAGCTGTATTCCAATCCTGAGGCAGCCTTAGCCCAGCGCGGACTGAAGATCAGCAACGAAGAGCTGGCGTTCTTGCTGACCGCCCGCCATCGGGTAGAGCAGCAGAAGCTGGATGTGGTTTCACTCTCCGATGTCGGTAATTCAGCCTGGAGATCATAAGCGATTCGTTCGATTTCCGGCGCTCAACCTAACAGGATCGTTGACCGCATCATAAATTTATGGGAAAGCTCGGACGCATGGCTTGATTTAAAACAGGCTATGCAGCAGGCGGTGTTTGGCAAAAAGGGGGAGGCGTCTTCGCCCGAGAGCTTATCCAGGTGGGTAGACCTGCCAGGTCTGTGTTGTCAGGCGGCGGGAGGTTATCCGGAGTGGGCGGATGACCTCACCGTAGCCTGGTTTTTGTTTTATGTCGCCGCCGATTTGATGGATAAAGTCCAGGATGAAGACCCTCCCGATCCCTGGTGGCAAGAGACAGGTCCAGGCGCAGCGCTTGGCGCCGCAACTGGGATTTACTTCAGCGCATCCCTGGCTTTGAACCGCCTATGGGTCAACCCGACCACGCAAGCCGCAGCAAACGAAATTATTCAGGATTTCTATAACAGCTTTATGGTGATGACCAGCGGGCAGTATCGGGGGCTGATTGAACCAACCCCTAGCCTCGACCAATACTGGGAGAACGCTGCTGCCAAGTCGGGATCGTTTTTTGGTTTGGCTTGCCGTTGCGCAGCCCGGCTGGCTACAGCAGACCCAGAACGATTATCCGATTATTATCTATTCGGACGTCATCTCGGACTTCTCATCCAGGTGCGGGATGATCTGGATGACATCCAGCCTCCCGATGAAGAAGGCGCCCCGGGACAAAAGCTGGAGATTGCCCGTTCGCTGGCGGTCATCTATGCGTTGGCGGTGCTGCCGCCTGAAGACGGCGATCGTTTGCGCAATACCCTGGCAGCAGCGCCCCATGATACGCAGGCGGCAGCCGAGGTGATTCGCCTGCTCAACCAGAGCAACGCGGCGCTGTATCTGATGACCGAAATGGAACGCCAGCGCCAGACCGCTTTGAACGCCATTCGTCGCGCCGCGCAACCCTCTCCAGCTCGGGAGAAGCTGATTTCCTACCTGCTGAGCATATAACTTTCGGTGGTTAGCGATGTAACCGATCAGACGCATTAAATCTGACGGGTTATTTTGCGTCGGCTGGCTTTAATTACTGTAAGGTAAGGGTAAGTTTATCGTATCTGCCTTTATGTTAGAATCACAAAAAACCGCTAATTTTCTTGAACTATGAACGCTGCGCAGCGTCTGTGGAGCACAATCCCTTTTCTCATCGCCCTGGCTGTCCTGGTATTTTTGGGTTGGGGTGCTAATTTAGCAGTGGCTTACCCCTATGATGGGGTAATGCGCTATGATTCATATGGGACAGTTTTGGATATTGACCCTATTGGTCCGACACAGAGTGTTTTGAACGTGGGGGACGTTGTTCTGAATATAGATAGCCTGAATTGGAATGAAGCACGACCTTTATACGCCACAAAGTCCGCCAGTGATAGAGTTCAGTTTGTAATTCAGCGCTCTGGTGAAATCATCCCCGTCGAATTTGTCCTGACGCATCCGACATTCGAAGAGCTGGTCACCCGGCTCGCCCCGCTCCTGGATGCGCTTATTTTCAGCCTGCTCGCTTTGGGGGTGCAGACTTTCAAGCCGGCTTCCGAACCCGCCACTTTGTTGTTCCTCTTCTTTCAAGCAGCCGCGGTATTGCTCATCGCTGGAACTTCATCCATATATGGTCCTGCGTGGACAGATAGCCTGCTCAATTTCCTTTACTGGATGATCGGTCCTCTTGCGATTCATTTTCACCTTTATTTCCCCCAGGACACGCGCCTCCCCGGCAAGGTCTATTGGCTGGTGGGTCTGTACCTGGTGGCTGTGTCCTGCGGCGCGCCGTACTTATTTTTAGGGGCAGAGCAAATCCACGCCTTTGCCTGGAGTCCTCTGTTTATCGAAGCGAACCGCATCTTCATGACCGTCAGTTTCCTGGCGGTTGTGGGGCTGTTGATTTATGCCTATCGTTACGCCACCACCCCTGGGGTGCGCAGCAAGATTAGAATTGTGGTGTTGGGAGGCGCTCTGAGCTTTTTACCCCTCGTTTCCCTGATCATCCTTCCGGATGTAATCCTGGGGCAGACTGTCATCCCGTTTTATTTTCTCTTTTTCTTCCTGAGCATCGTTCCGCTCACTTACGGTTATGCAGTTTTCCGATACCGCCTGATAGAGATCGAACGCCATGTCAATCGCGGCGCAACGTATATCCTGGTGTACTCGATCCTGGGCGGATTTTATCTGATGGTGTATGCCCTCCTCAATCGCATTTTCCCCGAGACATTCAGCGGCGAACCGATCATCAACACCATTGTGGTCTTGATGTTGGCGAGCATCATTGTGCCTCTACACCGCCAGGTTCAGATCGTGGTGGATACCCTGTTTTACGGCGGCTGGTACGACTATCGCTTTGCGGTCACCCAGATTACCCAGGGTTTGGAGCAAATTACCGAACTGCTCCCTCTGGCAATGATGGTGAGCGAACGCCTGACCACCACTCTGCACCTGCAGGATGTGTGCACCTTTATCCGCGATCAAAATGGGGATTTCACCGTCATAGGCGTTTATCCACCGGGGACCAAGGTGGAGCAACGTTCTTTTTCACAAAACAGATTGCCCAGGAGCAGCATATCCTACCTGTTGCAGATTGGAGATATCGAGAAAACCTCCTTGCGCAACGCCTTACAAGAGGTGTATTTTACTAAAGAAGAACACGAACTGCTGAACACGGAGCAGGATCACCTCTGGGTTCCGATTATCGGGCATGGTCAGATTCAGGGCTTAATCGCCCTGGGTCCCAAATTTGGCGGTGATATCTTTAGCGGCGAGGATTTGGATATCTTGCGTGTAGTGGCGCGCCAGATTGGACCGGTGATTGAAAACGTCCACCTGCTCAACCGCCTGCGAGAATACAACGCCGAGTTGGAAGCGCGCGTCCAGGAGCGCACATTAGAGCTTTATGACGCCAAGAAAAGGGTGGAGACCATCCTGGCATCGGTAGGCGATGGGGTGATTGTCACTGACCTGGATGGAAAAATCATGATCGTTAACCCTGCCTATGAGGAACAATCGGGATTCCAGGAAGAAGAATTACTTGAGCAAAACTTGTTTGCCATGATCGAGAACAGTAACCCGCCAGATATCCTTCAAGCGATGCGAGCCTCCCTGATCAACGGGCAAGTCTGGCGAGGTGAACTGGTGAACACGCGCAAAGACGGCACCCCGTATGATACTCGAGTGGCTATCGCTCCGGTGCGAGATCAGAGCGGTCGGGTGGTGAATTATGTGGGAAGTATGAGCGACATTACCGTTCAGAAGGAACTGGACCGGATGAAGGATATGTTCGTCTCAGATGTCTCTCACGAGCTCCGGACACCCACCACCAATATCAGCCTGTACCTGGAACTGATGGAGAACGCTCCTCAAATCAAGCGAGAAGAATATCTGAATGTATTGAAAGAACAAGCCTATCAGTTGCGAAAACTGGTGGAAGACATTCTCGACCTTTCTCGATTGACAATGGGTAAGTATCGTAAGCCCGAATTTTCGGCGGTGGATTTAAATGCGATTGCCAGCCAGATTGTGACAACTTATATCCCCATGGCAGAAGCTTCGGGATTAAACCTCGATTTCGACCCGTGTCAGGATTTGCCGCCTGTGCGGGGGGAGGAGAATCAACTGGCGCGTTTGATTACAAATCTGGTGTCAAACGCCTTACGCTATACCAGTAATGGAAATGTTCATGTATCAACTTCGGTGAATGATCACCAGGTTTGTTTGTGGGTGGAAGATACCGGTATGGGCATTGATCCAGAGGATTTGCCCCATTTGTTCGAACGATTTTATCGCGGTCGCCGGGTGCGCCAGAGCCGCATCCAGGGTACAGGATTGGGACTGGCAATTGTAAAAGAAATTGTTGACCTTCATGAGGGAAGCATCGAAATAAAGAGCGCGGTAGACAAAGGGTCAACATTTTGTGTCCGACTTCCGATTTATGATGGGTGAATATGGCTGGTGAAACGATCCTGATTGTTGAAGATAATGATGTCCTCAGACAAGGGCTTGAAGCCCTTTTGCAAGCGGAAGGTTACGCCGTATTAACGGCTGCCCAGGGGCATGAAGCCCTGCAACAGATGCAAGCTGTTGCTCCTGATTTGATTCTGTCGGATATCTCAATGCCGGAGATGGATGGCTATACTTTCTTCGAACACGTCCGCTCTCGACCGGATTGGGTATCCATTCCATTTATCTTCCTGACCGCCCGCAGGGGCAGGGAAGATATTTTTGCCGGCAAGAAGCTGGGCGCTGAAGATTATCTGGTAAAGCCGGTCACCCGCCAGGAATTGACGACGACGATTCGCTCGCGCCTGGAACGCAGCCATCAGCTTCTGCTCGCCCAGCTCCAACAGGCATATTCCTCCACCCTGGTGATGCTGGCAAACGCCATCGAACTGCGCGATCAATACACCCGAGGTCATGTTGAGCGGGTGCGCGATCACGCCCAAATCCTGGGGCGACAGATGGGGTTGAGTGCCAGCCAGATGGAACAGCTCCATTATGGGAGCATTTTGCATGACATCGGCAAAATTCACATCCCCGAAAGCGTTTTGAAGAAACCCGGTCCTTTGAGCGACGCCGAATGGGCGGATATGAAGAAACATCCGCTGATTGGCGCCGAAATGGTCAAGGATATCCCATATTTAGCGCCGGCGATTCCTGTCATTCGCAGCCACCATGAACGCTGGGATGGGACGGGTTACCCTGATGGTCTGGTTGGAGAGGACATCCCTCTGGTGGCGAGAATAGTCACCGTCGCAGATTCTCTGGACGCCATGTCTACCGCACGCCCTTATCAGCAAGCTTTAACCCCGGATCAGGCTTATGAGGAGATTTTGCGCAACAGCGGTACGCTCTACGATCCAGCAGTGGTGCGCGCCTTTCAGCGGAGTTGGGATGAAATCCGAGAGAAGCTGAAGAAGTAATCCAGCCAAACAGCCCGGTGGAATTGCCGGGCTGTTTTATTATCCAGGAGCAGGGGGAAGAGCCAGATTACAGTGTTATCTGGAGCCTTTATTCTCTCTGAGGGTTATCCAGCCAGAAGATCATAATATACCTGGGGTGGATGGCGGTCAACAAATTGGCTGGCGGCAAATGCCAGGCGGAGCAGTACATCCTCATTCCAGGCTCTCCCAATTGCCTGAAAGCCGACCGGCAGATTCTGCGAGTCGTAACCGGCGGGGAAGGAAATTGCCGGATAGCCAGAGAGGTTGGCTACCGTGACAAAACGCATGATCTCGGTGAGCTGGCTCAAATCAGATTCGCCATCGGGCTGGGCTTCGGGGCGAATGGGGGGCGCGGTGATACCGGTCGTTGGGGTTACAATCGCATCCACATTGCCAAAAATCTCCTCCATGCTGGATATCAATCGCGTGCGGATGCGTTGCGCCAGGAGATAATCTCTGGCGGTGAACGTCCGCGCCAATGCCAGATTCAGGCGAGAATCCAGGGCAAGTTCCGTCCGATGGGTATGATAGTAAGGCTCAAGAGCAGTGGTCATCTCTCCGGTGATCGTGATGAGATGGGCGATTCGAGCGGCGTCTAATCTCGGGATGACGATTTCCCGCACCTTTGCCCCACACTTCGCCAGATTTTCCAGCATGACTTCGCAGGTTGTCACCACATCTGGCGAGGCGTGGCGGAACCATGACCAATAAACACCCAGAGTCAGGTCGCTCAGGTCTGTCTCGGAAATCCGGTCCAGGCTGACGGGGGGGTGACCCTGAGTGTTGGCATCCCTTGGGTCTGAACCCGCAAGCGCAATATATCCAATGGCGACGTCTTCTGCGGTTGCGCCGATTGGACCCAGGTGACCCATGCTCCATGTCAGCGGCGCCGCCCCAAATTCGCTCACGCGTCCAAAAGTCGCCTTTAACCCCACCACCCCACAGAACGCAGACGGAATGCGGATGGATCCACCCCCGTCTGCGCCGATAGCAATCGGGCATAATCCCGCCGCCACAGTTGCAGCAGGACCGCTGGAACTGCCTCCGGTATGGTGGTCGGGGTTGTACGGGTTGCGAACGGTGCCATGGTGAGGGTTGAGCCCGGTCACGCCAATCCCAATTTCATGCATGTTGGCTTTACCAATCAGGAGAGCGCCAGCCCCCCGCATCCGGGCGACCACCGTGGAGTCCTGTTTTGCGGGGGATTTGCCCAAAAACCGGGTTCCTACGGTTGTCGGGTAAGGGGTTTGATCCACCTCGTCCTTAACTGCCACCGGGACGCCGTCCAACAGGCTTAGCGGCTTGCCAGACTTGATCCGCTCGGTTGCGGCTCGGGCTTGCGCCAGGACATCGTCGGGGTTTTGAGCGATGAAAAAGTGCATTTGGGGGTTGTTGCTCTGGCAGATTGCCAACAGGCGTTGAGCCACCTCCTCGGGGGTGGTGACGCCCTGACGGTACGCCTCGGCGTATTCCCGAATGGTCCTGAACCTGAAGCCCTTTTGGGTG
>JBBIPD010000053.1:0-12354 GCA_037443025.1 Chloroflexota bacterium | reverse complement strand
GGATGCCAACCTGACCGGAGCTTTTTTGACGACGCACTACAGCCTGCCATTACTGGCGCAGGATGCCCACTTGTTTTATCTTGGGGCGCGGAGCGAGCGTCTACGCCTGCCCGGTCTGGCTGCTTATGTGGCGGCAAAAGGGGGGCTGGAGAGTTTCATTGAGGTGGTGCGTAAGGAAACGCGGCGAAAGGTAACCCTGGTGCGTCCAGCGGCGGTGGACACGCCGCTCTGGAACAAAACCCCCTTTAAGATTCCGCCGCATCCTCTGAGCCCGGCTGATTTGGTGAGTCGCATTCTGCAAGCCTACCAGGAAGGAACCAGCGGGTTGCTTGATATATAAGCGAGAGAGACCATGCGCGCTTCAGTCTGGATCTTGGGCGATCAGCTTTTAGAAAAGCATCCAGCCCTGACCGCCGCCGAAGCAGACGTCGGCAGGGATGATTTACATGTGGTTCTAATTGAAAGCCGTTCACGCGCTGAGCGTCTGCCTTATCACCGTAAAAAACTGGTGCTCCTCTTCAGCGCAATCCGCCATTATGCGATGAAATTACAAGAGCAAGGGTACCAAGTGGAAGTGCTGCGCGCCGACGATACGCTTGGTGGATTGCGTCATCATGTGGATACCTGGAAACCGGAGCGCGTTTATTGCATGGCAGCCAGCGAATTCAGGGGGCGTGAATTTCAGCGGCGTCTCCAGACGCGGTTAGGCGCGCCGCTGATCATCCTGCCCAACACTCAGTTTCTCAGCGGTCAGTATAACCCTGTTCCAGAGCCTGAGCCTGGTAAACGTTACACTATGGAGAGCTTTTACCGCGCCATGCGTCGTCATTTTAATCTGCTCATTGAACCAGACGGGGCGCCGGTTGGGGGGCATTGGAATTACGATAGCCTGAACCGTCGCCCTCTTCCCAAAGGACTTCAACCTCCAGAGAGATTGCGCTTTGAGCCGGATGAAATCACCCGGCAGGTGATGGATGAAGTGGCAGCCTTGGATGTTGGCATTGGGAGTGTCGAGGGTTTTGATCTGGCGGTGACCCATCAACAAGCATGGCAGGCGCTTGCCGACTTCCTCGATAACCGCCTGAGCAATTTTGGTCCCTATGAGGATGCCATGAGCAGTCGTTCCGATGTCCTCTTCCACTCAATGCTCTCACCCTATCTGAACCTGGGGCTTTTAGAACCGATGGTGGTTTGTCGCCAGGCTGAGGCGAGGTATCGTCAGGGTCTGGCGGCATTGCCATCGGTCGAAGGCTTCATCCGCCAGGTGATTGGGTGGCGCGAGTTTATCTACTGGCAGTACTGGCGTCAGATGCCGGAGATGAAAGAATCTAATTTCTGGAATGCTCAGCGCCCGCTTCCCGATTTTTTCTGGAGTGGAGACACAGAAATGAACTGCCTGCGCCAGGCGATTGGACGCGCCTTGAGCTCGGGCTACATTCATCACATTGAGCGCCTGATGCTGCTCAGCAATTACTGCTTGCTGGCGGGGATTTCACCCCAGCAGGTGAATGACTGGTTCACAGCTTGTTTTATTGACGCTTATGAATGGGTGATGATACCAAATGTCCTCGGAATGGGGCTGTATGCCGATGGGGGATTGACCGCTACCAAGCCGTATATCGCCTCAGCTCATTACATTAACAAGATGAGCGATTATTGCGGCGCCTGCCGCTATGATGCTCGAAAAAGACCGGGGGAAGGCGCATGTCCGTTTAACGTCCTGTACTGGAACTTCCTGATTCAGCACGAGCCAGTATTAAAACGCAACCCCCGGATGGGAGCCAGCGTCCTTGGCTTACAGCGGATTGGGATCGAGGAGCGACGCAGGATCCAGCAAGAGGCGAGGGAGATATTGCAAAACAATCCTTGTTGAGCGGTCTGTGGATTGTCACGCGTTGGTGGGCGTGGTAGAATGATTAAAAAACGAGTCGAAATCAGACTCAGGAGGTAGTTTTATGGAACAACAAGTTGCGACATTTGCTGTTAAGAAAGGTCTGGCGCAAATGCTTAAGGGCGGGGTGATCATGGATGTGGTGACCCCGGAACATGCCCGCATTGCAGAGGATGCCGGCGCGGTGGCGGTGATGGCTCTGGAGCGCGTCCCGGCGGATATCCGCGCCCACGGCGGAGTTGCCCGGATGAGCGATCCGGAGCTTATCTTGCAAATCATGGACGCCGTCTCTATCCCGGTGATGGCAAAATGCCGGATTGGGCACTTTGTCGAAGCCCAGATTCTGGAAGCCATCGGTGTGGATTACATTGACGAATCTGAGGTGCTTACACCCGCAGATGAAGCCCACCATATCAACAAGCATGCCTTCAAAGTGCCCTTTGTCTGCGGTTGCCGAAACCTGGGCGAGGCGTTGCGCCGGATTGGCGAGGGTGCGGCGATGATCCGCACCAAGGGTGAAGCCGGAACCGGCGACGTGGTCGAGGCTGTGCGCCACGCCCGCGCCGTGATGGGCGACATCCGCCGGTTGCAGAATATGCCGGAAGAAGAGGTGATGGCTTTCGCCAAGGAAATCGGCGCGCCCTATGAGCTGGTGCTGGAGACTCGCAGTCTGGGTCGTTTACCGGTGGTCAATTTTGCTGCTGGCGGCGTCGCCACCCCTGCAGATGCTGCTTTGATGATGCAACTGGGCATGGATGGCGTTTTTGTTGGTTCGGGCATCTTCAAGTCAGGCGATCCGGCGCGGCGGGCTGCTGCAATCGTCAAAGCCGTGACCCATTACAACGACCCCTACATCCTGGCTGAAGTCAGCCGGAATCTGGGTGAGCCGATGGTTGGACGACAGGTTTCAAGCATCCCTGAACCGGAGCTGATTGCCGGGCGAGGCTGTTAATTTGGTCGGTAAAACTGAACATTGGATATGACAGCTTCTATGAAGATTGGCGTGCTTGCCCTGCAGGGTGATTTTGCCGAGCATATCGCCGTTTTGCAGCGCCTGGGCGTGCAGGCGGTGGAGGTTCGCCTGCCGGAGCAGCTCCAAAGCCTGGATGGTTTGATCATCCCTGGCGGCGAGTCCACCACGATTGGCAAGCTGGCGGTGGACTACGGCTTAATCGAGCCGTTGCGCAATTTTGGGAGAGAGAAGGCAATCTGGGGTACCTGCGCCGGGGCGATTTTCCTCTCCAGGGATGCCCGTCGGCAACAGCCTTTGTTGGGGTTGATGGATATCAGGGTGGAGCGCAATGCCTTTGGACGTCAGGTTGCCAGTTTTGAGACCGACCTGCAGGTGCCGGCTTTGGCGAAAATCGCCGGGGATGAGCGACCTTACCATGCGGTCTTTATCCGCGCGCCTCTGATCGAGTCGGTCAGTGGCGAGGCGCAGGTTCTGGCGACGTTGGAAGATGGTCGCATAGTGGCTGCCCAGCAAGGGAAATTGCTGGCGACCTCGTTTCACCCAGAGCTGACAGATGACGACCGTTTCCATCGCTATTTTCTCTGGTTGGCGACAGGCGAGGGACGATTGGTCGGCGAGAAGGTTGGCAGCGAATCCGCCGCATAGGAGATTGGAGAACCGAAGTTCGATTTAACAATGAGCATCCGTCCTTTTGACTGGCGCGACCTGCCAGCGTTGCATCGCTACCGCAAACAGAGCGTTTTCTTGAATAACGCTATGTTGCTGACTCGCGGTCCGTTGCTGATTGCAGGGTCTATGCTCTCATCAGTTGCGCCGGCGTTGGGCATCTTCACCAGCGTCAGCACGGATAACGGGGGTATCCGTCACTCGCTCATCGGTCAAATCATCCACACTTCCGGCTCTCAGGTCGCCCTGCTCACATTCATCTCCCCGGAGGAGGCGATGGAATCGCCCGCGCTGCCAGACTTGCTGGAGCATCTCTCGGCGCAGACGATCGAACGCGGCGCCTTGCGCTTGCTGGCGGAGGTGAGCGAGGGCAGCAAGGCTTATGAAGCCTTGCGCCGCGCGACTTTTGCTGTCTATACCCGTCAGCGCATCTGGCGGATTGATAGCAATCCTGCCGGCTTACAAACCGCGTTGCCCTGGCAAGTGGCGACGGAACAAGACCTGATTTCGGTGCGGTCGCTGCATAATAATATCGTCCCAGGGCTGGTGCAACAGGTGGAGCCTTTTTCGGAAGAGCGCCTGCATGGCATGGTGTATCGGCACAAGGGTGAAATCGTGGCGTTTGTGGAGTTGAAATATGGGCATAAGGGCATCTACGCCCAGCCATTCATCTACCCTGACGCCGAAGGATTGGTGCCAGAGTTGATGGGGTGGCTGCGCCATGTGCCCAACCGCCGCTCTCGCCCGGTGTATGTCTGCGTGCGTTCCTACAATTCCTGGTTGGAATCTGCGCTGGAGGATGTCGGAGCCCAGGAGGGACCCAGACAGGCGGTGATGGTCAAGCACCTGGCGGTGCCCCAAAAGGCGCTGCGTAACTATATTATCCCAACCCTGGAGAGCGGGCATCCTGAGGCGACCGTGCCAATGGTCAACTCAGGTGTTGCGCATTCTCGGGTTGTGCAAACTGATCATAACGGGTATTTATGACGCAAAGGAAAATCACAGACGATTTACAGGCTTTGCTGGATGTCTTGCCGCCCGAGATTCGCCAGGCGGTGGAAAGGGCGGACGACTTCGGCAATTTATTGGAGATCATATTGGATTTGGGCAGGGTGCCTACAGCGCGGTTTGTGGACCACGAACTGGTGCTGAGCATGAAAGAAGTGACCCATGATGAAATCGCCTACGTTGTCGATCGCATCGGAGAATTCGATACCGACAACCGGGCTGGATTGGAGCGCACCCTGCACCGGATTTCTGCCATCCGCAACCGCCGCGGTCACATCGTCGGTCTGACCTGCCGGGTTGGACGGGCTGTTTATGGGACGACGGATATCATCAAAGACCTGATTGAAAGCGGTAAGAGCCTGTTGCTTTTGGGCAGACCCGGGGTGGGTAAGACCACCATGCTGCGCGAGGCGGCGCGACTGCTGGCTGAGACCAAGCGGGTGGTGATTGTGGACACCTCCAACGAAATCGGGGGAGACGGCGATGTGCCCCACCCGGCGGTGGGGCGCGCCCGGCGGATGCAGGTGACCACCCCGGTATTGCAGCACGAGGTGATGATTGAGGCGGTGGAGAATCACAACCCCGAAGCGATCGTGATTGATGAAATTGGGCGCGAACTGGAAGCAGCCGCGGCGCGCACGATTGCCGAACGCGGCGTCCAGCTCATCGGCACCGCCCACGGCAACACTCTGGAAAACCTGTTGCTCAACCCCACCCTTTCCGATTTGGTAGGAGGCATCGAGTCGGTGACGCTCTCGGACGAAGAAGCTCGGCGACGAGGGACTCAAAAGACGGTGCTGGAGCGGAGAGCGCCGCCCACCTTCGATGTGCTGATCGAGATCCAAAGTCGAGACCGGCTGGCGGTTCATCCAGACGTGGCGGCAGCGGTGGATGCCCTGCTGCGCGGCTACCCCTTGCCGCCGGAGATTCGGGTGCGCGACGATAAGGGTTTTCACATCGAACGCCCCGCCGCCGCACTGCGCCCTGCCCAGCAAAGCCAGCAGGGTTTCCGCCGGATGGGCAATGGCGGTCAGCCAGCCGCGGCGAACGAATTGAGCGGAGCAGCCGCGCCAGCCCCCTCGCGTTTTGCGCCCGAGTCGGGGGCTGAGACGCCGCGAAACCAGCTTCAAACGGTGCGGATTTATCCCTATGGGGTTGCCCGCAATCGGCTGCTGCAGGCGACCAAGCGCCTGAGAGTACCTGCCCTGGTGGTCGCCGAAGCAGGCGAAGCCGATGTGCTGGTCACCCTGCGCGCCTATTACCGAAAGCGCCAGCGTACGATTGTCGAGGCGGAAAACCGGGGGATGCCGATTTATGTCCTGCGCGCTAACACCATTAACCAGATGCAGCAATTCCTGAGCGACCTGTTCAATCTTGCCGCTTACCCTTACGAGGACCAGAGCGAAGATATCGTCCGCAATGAGACCCAGGCTGCCATAGAGGCGGTCTTGAACGGCGAGCGCTGGGTGGAGCTGCAACCCGCCTCGGCGGCGGTGCGTCGCCTTCAGCACCAGATGGCGCGCCAGGCGAACCTGGCCTCCCATTCGTATGGCAAAGAGCCTTACCGCAGGGTGCGCATCTTCAGGGAATAGCTTTGACCCTTCTGGGCGGGGTTCCGATGTTTATCACTTTCGAAGGGTCGGAAGGGTGTGGCAAAACCACCCAGATGGCGCTGCTGGCTGAGTATTTGAGGCGGCAGGGATATCCTATCCTGACCACGCGCGAACCGGGCGGCACGCCAATCGGCGAACAGGTGCGGGCGATTCTCTCCGACCTGGGCAATACCGCCATGCACCCGCGCACCGAGATATTGCTCTTCCAGGCTTCTCGCGCCCAACATGTGGAGCAGGTTATCCGCCCGCACCTGCAAAAAGGCGGGATAGTCCTGTGCGATCGCTACGCCGATTCGACGATGGCTTACCAGGGTTACGGTTACCGCCTGGTAGACCTGGAGTTGTTGCGCGCAATTATAGATTTTGCCACCGGCGGATTAAAGCCCGATCTGACCCTCCTCCTGGATTTGGAGGTGGAGGTCGGCTTGCGCCGCAGGGCGCTTGGCGGCGAATGGAACCGCCTGGACGCCTATGATTTGGATTTTTACCGGCGTGTGCGTCAGGGATATCACACGATGGCGCAAGCCGAACCGCAGCGCTGGGTGATCGTTGACGCCAGCCAGACGCCGGAGCAGGTGCAGGCTGAGATCCGCAGAGTGGTTTTGGAACGTTTCCAACAGACCCGGGAACGCTCGAAGGGTTGAATTGCGCTTTGCCCGGTTATTAAAATTCGTCGTCGTAGCCCCCGAGACCGCTGCCTGCGCCTGTTTCGTCCCCTGCCAGATCGGGGATTGCTTTTTCAATTTCTTCTGGCGACTGACCCGCCTCGAGACGGTCCACCACCTCGTCAAATTCCGGACCCAACTCTTCGCCCATCTCTCGGCTCATCTGACGCATCATCCGCCCCAAAGCGCGGGGATCATCATCCAGACCGTCCAGATTGCTGGGATCAGCCAGCGACTCCAGGCGGCTCTCCTCTGAGCGAGCGAAGCGCACCCGGCTGATGCGACGTTGCACCTGATCGCTCTGGCAATGGGGGCAATGGACCGGGAGGGTGCCGTAATCGCTGTAGCGCATGAAGATTTCAAAGCGTTTCTTGCAGTTCTTGCATACAAACGGATAGTATGGCATAACACCTCCGTCAGAAATGATGATTGGAAATTATAATCAGAAAATGATGAGCAATACATTTCTAACCCACCCAGGCGAATATTTTCCCCTGCTGATCGTCATTTCGGGACCATCCGGAGTAGGGAAGGATACTGTCATCCAGCGCATGAAAGAGCGCGGTTTGCCGTTCCATTTTGTGGTTACTGCGACCACCCGCCAGCCTCGCCCCGAAGAACGGCAGGGGGTGGATTATATCTTTGTCTCCCATGATGAATTTGCCCGTATGATTGAGCAGGATGAGCTGTTGGAGTACGCCATCGTGTACAACGACTATAAGGGCATCCCCAAAAAGCAGGTGCGCGAGGCATTGGCAAGCAATAAAGATGTCATCATGCGGGTGGATGTCCAGGGGGCTGCGACCATACGAAAATTGTCCCCGGAGGCGCTGCTGATCTTCCTGACGGTGGAAAGCGAGGCGGAGCTTATCCGCCGCCTGTCCACCCGTAAAACAGAGACCCCCGAGGGTTTGAGTTTGCGCATCGCTACCGCCCGCCAGGAGATGAAGCGCATCCAGGAGTTCGATTACGTGGTCACCAATCGCGATGGTCAGGTGGATCAAACTGTGGACACGATTCTGGCGATCATCCACGCCGAGCACCATCGGGTGCGCCAACGAAAGGTTACCTTATGAATCAGGGATATCCCCCTTCTTCCGAATATCCGCCAGATCAGGCGCAGCCGCGCCGGGTGTTAGTGCAGCCTCCTCAGGGTCAGCCGATTGTCACTTACGCTATCCTGATCATAGTTATCCTGGTATATCTGGCGCAGATGGCGGCGCCTTATCTGTTCTCCGGTCGCGACTTGCCCACCATATGGGGGATGAAGATCAATGAATTGATTGTTCAGGGGCAGTTCTGGCGGTTGATCACTCCGGTATTCCTGCACGGTTCGGTATGGCACATTGCCTTTAATATGTATGCTTTGATGGTCTTCGGACCCGGGCTGGAGCGTTTTTATGGACACGGGCGCTTCCTGGCGTTGTTTTTCATCAGCGGTTTTGCGGGCAACGTGATGTCGTTCTTGTTTTCATCTGCGCCGTCCCTCGGCTCCTCCACCGCCATCTTTGGCTTGTTGGCTGCAGAAGCTGTTTTTCTCTATTCAAACCGGAATTTATTTGGGGCGGGTGCCCAGGGTGCCCTGATCAACCTGCTCATCGTGGCTCTGGCTAACCTTTTTATCGGTGGGATATCGCCTGGGATTGACAACTGGGGGCATATCGGCGGATTGGTCGGCGGGGCTTTGTTCGCCTGGTTCGCCGGTCCTTTAATGCAGGTTGTTGGTTATGCCCCGAATTACTCGCTGGTGGATGGGCGCGGCTCAGGCGAAGCCTGGCGCGCCGGGATTGGGGTGACCGCGCTGTTTGTGCTGCTGGCTGTGGTGGGTATTTACTTCAGAGTCTGAAAGTCTGGCGGGCGTTTTTCTAAAAAAGCCTGCAAGCCTTCGGCGTGTTCCCAGCCTTTGGCTGCGATATCCTGCAGGTGGGCTTCGTAATCCAATATTGTTTCCAGGTTGGGCAGCACGGCTTTGTTGAAGGCGCGCTTGGTCAGTCCGATGGCGTTAATCGGTCCTTGAGCCAGGGCGGCTGCCCAGGCGGCTGCCTGAGCGTCAAGCTCGCTGGACGGGACCACCCGGTTGACCAAACCCAGCTCCAACGCCTGTTGGGCTTCGATGGGGGTGTTGCTGTAGGCGAATTCGCAGGCGCGACCCAAGCCAATCAGGGCGGGCAGGAGCAGCGAGACCCCCGAATCTGGCGCCAGCCCAACCCCCACAAACCCCACCACAAAACGGGCTGTATCCGCCGCAATGCGCAGGTCGCAAGCCAGGACAATTCCCAGGGCGGCTCCTGAAACCGGACCATTGATTGCCGCCAGCACCGGCTTTTCCAGACGGCGAATCTGCAGAATCAGGGGGTTGTAAGTGCGCAGCAGGTGATAGCGAAAGGAGGTGCCCTGGGCGGCTTTGATTTCTGCGATATCCTGCCCGGCGCTGAAGACGTTGCCGCGGGCGGCGAGTAAAATCACCCGCACCTCAGCGTTCCGCGCCGCTTCTGCCAGCGACTGGTGTAAGGTCTGCACCATCTCTATGCTGAGCGCATTTACTTTGGGGCGGTTGAGGGTGATGGTGAGCACCCCCTGGGATAGTTCGCTCTGGACAGGCGCGGCAGTTGGGATCATCTCGCCTCCTCGCTCATAGCTCTTTCTGGCTGATAGTTCATTCGGGTTGATTTTACCGTAAGCTGGAAAAAAATAAACCCCAGGACAACCGCCCTGGGGTTTTGCGTTAATGGATAAGATTTCACTCAGAAAAACCGGGGAGATCGAAATCGTCGTCCGACTCCTCGTCAGAATCATCTTCATAACCAAGCTCGAGTTCAATCTGGTCGTCCACCAGACGCACCCACAGGAGCAACAACTGTCCTTCCTCCATCTCAACATACCTGGCGGCTACGATTGGCGCCTGGTTTTGCAACCCGTCGGATGTGCGGTATTCCAGGTTGATCGTCTGCTTGTTGCGCCAGGCGCGGTAGCAACGCTCCACTAGCGAGGGACCGTTGAAGGTGCGCAGACGGGTGACGGCGATATCCGTAAGGCTTGGACCTTCGCCGAGACCGAGCGCCCAGCCATCGGTGATGGATTCGAAAGTAGGTGGAGGACCTTCAATAATTGTAATTTTATCTTCCATGCAATACCTCCGATTTGCGGAATCATACCATTAAAACACTGAGCGATGATAAGGCGATTCTTAAAGCTTATGATAGGGCAGGAATGCACATCCTTCCGCCCGCCAGGCTGAAATTGCGCCTCGGGTTGCCTCTGGGGTGTCGCCTGAAATCGGTCACCTGTAGATTTGACGGGTATAATGGGCGCTGGAGAATTTGGGATGTACAAACTGGTGATTATGGTTGGTCCGCTGGAGGACTGGGCGACTTTTGAGGTATCCTGGGCTGATTTCCTGCACCTGGCGGAAAGCATGCCGGGGTTGCGGCGGGAGGCGACCAGCCGGGTGGACACGGCGCTTTATGGATCGGTGGCGTTTTCTCTGGTTCACGAGTTGTTTTTTAACTCGTTGGAGGACGCCAGATTGGCGATGGCGTCGCCTGCGGGACGCGCCGCGGGCAAATTGCTCCAGGAGATGAGCCAGGGGAAGGTGATGCTATATCTGGCAGATCATAAAGAAGACGATATCGAGAACCTCCTCAAATATAAAGCCTCGCCAGAAGGCAAAACCGAAGGGACACAGGGGGCTGCTCAGGCATGAACTCTCCTGGGAGTAAATTGCGCCCCGCCTGTTTAGCCCTGTTAATCCTGCTGCCAGTTGCAGGATTTTTTCTCTACCGTTATGTCAGCCAAAGCGGTTGGAATATCCCCCTGTCGCGATTCACCCGTCTGAGGCAGTGGTTTGCCGATCCGGTCGGTCACGCCGATTGGGCGATAGATGCCGGGGAACGCTGCGAAGGCGCTGCCTTTCTCTTCCCTACAAGCGGCTACATCGGTTTTATCTGGGGCGATTCCTTCCGCCCCGGACACCGCCATCAGGGGTTGGATATCTTCGGCGGCGGCGAGACGGGGGTGACGCCCGTTGTAGCGGCTTATCCGGGCTATCTCCACCGCCTGCCGGATTGGAAATCCTCGCTCATCCTTCGCATTCCCCAAGACCCGCTGCAGCCAGGGCGCCAGATTTGGCTGTATTACACCCACATGGCGGATGCCAACGGGGCTTCGTATATCTTACCCGCCTTTCCAGCGGGCGTCGCCGAAGTCTTCGTCGAAGCGGGCGCCCTGCTCGGTTATCAGGGCAACTATTCCGGCGACCCCGATAACCCCACTGGCGTACACCTCCATTTTTCCATCGTGCGGGATGACGGTCGGGGCGGTTTTCGCAACGAACTGGAGATTGACAACACCCTGGATCCCTCGCCCTATTTTCTACTCCCTTTGAACGCCGAGACGAACCGGGACACGATTCCCGTATGCCAGGGTTTGCAGGTTTCAACCCAAACGGAGTAAAATATAAAACTTGTCCATAGGGAGAATTTACCTCCTCAGCGCAGACAGGGCAGTAACGATGTTCGATTTCAGAGACAAAATTGTGTTGGTCACCGGCGCCGGGCGCGGCATCGGACGGGCAATCGCTTTGGGGTTTGCCCGGCAAGGCGCGTGCCTGGCGCTGAACGACATTACCCCGGTGAACCTGGATGAAACTTTACGCCAGATTGACGCCATCGGCGGGCGTGCCAAAGATTATGTGCATGACATCGCCAAGAAAATGCCGGTCCAGACGATGATAGAGGAAATCCTGCAGGATTGGGGCAGGATTGACATTCTCATCAACAACGCCGGGGTTGAACCCCACGCCTCGATCCTGGAGATGGATGAATGGGATTGGCGCAGGACGATTGATGTTAACCTGAGCGGCGCCTTCTTTACCATGCAGTCCGTTGGGCGGGTGATGCGCCAGCAGGGCGGAGGGGTGATTGTCAATATCGCCTCCATCGCGGGTAGGGCGCACGGGTTGAAAGACCGCTCCGCCTACGTGGCAAGTAAGATGGGGCTGATTGGTCTTACCCGCGAGGCGGCGCGGGAGTTCGCCGCGTATGGCATCCGGGTCAACGCCGTTTGCCCAGGGGTGATTGAAACCGAGATGACCGCCGCCCTGCGCCAGAATGAGGCGATGCTGCGCAAGTGGCTGGAGGATATCCCCCAGGGTCGCCTGGGAAGCCCTGAAGACGTGGTCAGCCTGGTGTTGTTCCTGTGCAGTGACGGCGCCGCTTACCTGACCGGTCAGGCAATCAACATTGATGGCGGAAAAGTGATGTGTTGACTCCGCCCTGAACCGACTGAGACTGGAACCATTTCAATCCAATGCGCCTTCACATCCCCCCTGCGCTTTATCACCGCCGTTTTCGATACCTGTGGATGGGGACGACCATCTCCATCGCCGGGACGCAAATGCAAACCTGGGCGCTTTTCTGGCACATCCGCACCCTCACCGACCAGCCTATCGCCCTGGGCGGGGTTGGGTTGGCGCGCATCGTGCCAATCGTCGTTTTCTCGCTGATTGGGGGGGCTGTGGCAGATACCGACAACCGGCGC
>JBBIPD010000052.1:0-12480 GCA_037443025.1 Chloroflexota bacterium | reverse complement strand
ACCAGGGCTACCTCGAAGAATTTGTGTATTTCTCGCTCGTCTTTCAATTCCACTTTGATGCAACCAACGATGAGGAGCGGAATCAGGATAAATCCGAGGATTCTAAATATGTCGCGCATCTAAAAGACCTCCAATGTCCCTGTCAGGTTGTTACTACTTGTCTATCATGATGACGGGCAGGATGACCTGATGGGTCGGACCCATCAATTTGAAAATGCCGCTTTGGCAGATCGAGAGGGAGAGAATACGGTTCTCGGTATCTCGGAAATATTCACTGGCGGGATTGCAGGATTGGCTGGCGTTTTGCCAGGAAGAACCATTCCACCACCATAGCGTCAGGTTTTGTGGGTCAGATATGAGAGTAATATCATCCCAACTGTACTGGATGGTAAGCGCGATAGGTGTATCGAATATGTAATTCGAGGCGCGAGCGGATGCCTGTTCCACTGCCAACTCAAAGGCATGCCCTGTGAATGCATAACCCGGCGCCGCTTCTGCCATACTGGGCGCCAGAGTCAGGGTGAGCGTCTGGGCTGAGGCATCTGCAGGAATCTCCAACCAGGTCGGTAATCCCTGCGTATCGGTGAACGCCAGGGTCAGGTCAATGCCGGGTTCAAATTGGGCGCTGACGGGTTCGGCTAATATAGTGAAGTTCTGGCTGAAGGCGTTGGGGGGGACGCTCACCACACGAGATGCAGGTGAAAAGACATACCCCGACAGGCTGGGGACGAGAGTATAGCTGCCATCCGAGAGGTTATGCAAAGAGTACGCGCCTTGCAGATTGCTGATATTCTCAGACAACGGATCCCCTGTGGAAACCATCACCCCTGGTTTTGGTTGGCGGTTGGGATGGGTGATCCAACCGCTGATGGCGGGCAGGGATGGGTCAATATAGCGGGTAATATACAGGCTGCTGTTGAATAAAAGGATATGTTCGCCGGCATCGGATACCCCATAAAGATATTCATTCGGTTCAAAGGAACCAATCTCTTCAGGGGAAGAAAGATCGGTAATATCATACAGAATCAGACCTTGTCTCTCATAGGCGACAAATAGGCGATCGTTTTTCAGGCTGATGCTTTCGGGCGCAAACCCGTAAGCGTTGGGTATCTTACCGGTCAGGTTTATCTTTTCTGGGTCTGAGACGTCAATCAACCAGACATCGCCTGTAAAGTATCCAGCCAACGGGGTGGGAGGTGGTTCGATCGTGGTGAATACGACTGTGTTGTTATAGATAGCCACATCCGTACAGGACTGCCCTGTCCCCAGTTGATCCGGTGGATCGAGCACAGCCAGTTCTTGTGGAGCGGACGGATCAGACTCATCAACGACTGCCAGATTGCCATTATCAGACCCAAGGTACACCAACGAACCTGAAGCAGCGATTGCATTGATGCCATATGCGGGTGTGTACGCGCCGATTTGCTGTGGGGTCAGGGGATTGGCGATATTGAATATCTGCATGCCGGCTGTTCCCGCAATGACGAAAAGCTGGTCGCCAGCCAGTGCCAACCCATTCAGGTCGCCAGGCAGGGTGTACGCCCCCGCCTCAAAAGGTGTGGACGGATTGGAGATATCAATCATTCGCAGTCCATCATTGGGGCAGGCGAGGATAGCGTAGCCGCTCTTGAGGACAAGCGATACTGCTGGTTGACAGGTCGCAAGATGGGCTTGTATGACCGGCGTTCGAGGATGAGTGATGTCCAGCGCCCAGAAACCATCTTCTGCGGCGAGATAAGCGAACGGCGCGCTGTAAATGATCTCGTTGATCCCTTGTGGACAGGTGAAGAGACCAGCTTGAGAAAGGGTGGAGATGTCGAATATCTCAAGCCCGCCAAAGCCATTGGTCAAATATCCTATGCCATCCTGGATGTCTATGTCGTTAGATATTCCGCTCGTGGTATATGATCCGGTCAGCGCCGGGTTGAGCGGATCGGTAATATCCACAACCAGGATTTGGGCTACCTCTGTTCCGATTAATGCCGTGGAACCCTGGGTATGGATCGTCCAGGCTTCGGCAGGCAAGGAGTATGTAATGGCTGAAACCGGATTAAAAGGATCGCTGACATCTACCACCTGTAAACCGTCCTCCCCAGAAGCGAGAAATGCATAATTGCCTCCAGGCGAGATATCCTGGGACTGTTCCGAAACGATGGCTGAACCGGTTTCGATGATTTCAGAGGCAGAAGAGACATCGAAAACTTTTAGAGCATCTCCGGGTGGGTCGCTAACCATATCGAAGATGGAATAAAGTCGGTCATCCTGGAGCGCTATCGCCTCAATGCTGCTCATGGAGCTTTCGAAATCAGCCAGGACAGTCGGTTTGTTCGGTGTAGAGACATCCAATCGCAAAAGATGGGCTCCCGCGCTCTGGATGATTCCTCCAAATGCATCGCAGGCATTATAAGCAAAATAGGCGTCCGAACCATTGACGATTACCTTCGGTGATGAACCACAATACCTGAATTCGAGCCTGTTCACAATCACCGGTATATCCGGATGGCTGATGTCCACGATATCCAGACCAACAGGACCATTATCTCCCTTTAATTTCCCTTGATAGGCAAGATAGGCGTAATTCCCGTTGATCGAAATATCCAGGGCCTTGCCATCTGCTGCAAGCCAACCCAGGCGGCGAATCTGCGCGGCATCAGAGATGTCCAGGATGTCGAACTCTGTGCCGAATCCAGCATAAACGAGCGATTCAGAAACTTTCAATGTCTGAGCAGTTCCCCCTAATTGACCCAACAACTCAAAATTCTCCTGGCTGTTCTCGGCGGTGAAGTCAAAAGCCGCCTGGATGGTTGAATCGCGCATTCGGAACAGATTCGTTGAAAACCCCGATGTGTTGGGGGGATTCCATCTTCCCAAAGGCGCTAGTGTCAGGACAAACAGCGTTGACCAGGTTAATAATTTCCCAAGCAATTTATCCATACGCCGCTCGCTTTCTTCCCCTAAAGTCAGTATAGACCAAACCCTGGTAACAATCTTTTCTGAAGTATTAATATTTCTTTCCGTTTTATTTCGTCTTCATGCGAATACCTCTGAAGAAATTAGGTGTAAAATCGAATTATGGGCGCATCGTTATTAATTGTCGAGGATGAAGAGCGGTTACGATTGTCCCTACAGGATTATTTTGAGCGGGAGGGTTTCACCGTCTCGACCGCGAAAGATGGCGTTGTTGCCCAGGATATGATCGAGAGTGTACTTCCCGATGTGATCATCCTGGATGTCCAGCTACCTAACATGGATGGTTTGGAGCTGTGCCGGCGCATTCGCCAGACCGTGGGGGAGAGGGTGGGCATCATTATGGTTTCGGGCATCAAACGGGATGTGATTGACCGGGTGGTGGGGCTGGAAATTGGCGCTGATGTGTACATGACCAAGCCATTTGAAACCCGCGAGTTGTTGGCACAGGTGCGAGCTATTCTGCGCCGTCTTAGAGCCAGGAAAGCTGATAGTACAGACGAGGGGTGGTTGGTCGTGGATGACTCATTGCGCATTCATTATGCACGGCGAATGGTGCAGGTTGCAGGGAAAGAAGTACACCTGACCCGGCTCGAATTTGACCTGCTGAAGTTCCTGGCTGAACGTCCGGGCGTTCCTTGTGGCAGGTCAGATCTTGTGGATGAGGTCTGGGGATATGAGGCTGGAGGGGATATCAGTGATAGCGCAGTCAATACCTGCATTGCCAAGCTGCGCGCAAAAATCGAACCCGATCCTGACAACCTGCGATATATCCTCTCCGTCCATGGGATTGGATACAAGTTCAAAGAGTATTAGTTCGGGATATGCCACCTGATACCTCCTGGCTCATTATCACCTTGCGCTCTCCCTTGTGGATAGCGATACTGATTGTCCTCGGGCTGGTTGCGGCGCTGGTGATCATCGGCGTGAATTATTTTCGTTTATTCAGACGTAATAAGCAATTGTGTGATGATTTGCAGAAAGGATCGGTTTCGCCAGCCGCCTCGAGCTCCGAAAGAGAAGCCTATCTGCAATTTCTATATAACATCTCCCACGAAGTATCCAACCCCTTACAAAGTATCCAGACCAATCTGGATAACATGGCGCGCTGCGAACCTCAAGAGACAGCTCGATGGCAGCAGTATCTGGCGATTACCACGGCTGAGATTCAGCGCCTGATCAAGCTCACCGAGAATTTGCGCCTGTTGTCGCGGTTAGAGACCCCTGACATTCCGATAAAGCGAGAACCCGTCAATATCAAAGGGGTGATCGAATCTGTGATGATGGCGCAGGCGGATCTGGCAGAGACGAGAGGGGTGCGCCTGATTTACAATGGTCCAATAAGACCGGCGCGCGTCCTCGGCGATCGCGACCACCTGTGTCAGGTTTTGAATAATCTGGTGGACAACGGGGTTAAGTATGCGCCTTCCGAAGGCGGCGAGGTGGTGATTAGCGTACAGGAGGCTGGAGGGAGAATCGAGGTGCGGGTGATTGATAACGGGATTGGCATCTCTGAGCTGGATTTGCCCTATGTCTTCGATACTGCTTATCAATCACCGTTGACAGGCAGGCTGCGTAAGACTGGCAGCGGTCTGGGTCTAACCATCGCCAAAAGGATTATCGAGCAACATGGGGGAAAGATACAGATTACAAGTCAACCGGGCAAAGGCACCACTGTAACTTTTGACCTCCCCCTGTACCAACCTTCTTGATTCAATCATGGGGAAGGGTTTTTCAGGATTTGCTCCCCGATTTGTTCAGCAAGTTGCGGATTATCCTCTTCCAGGACAAGAGCCAGCACCATTGGCATGCCTGAGATATCGGGGTGAGTGCCGCCCATATACCAGGTAATTTCCGATTCAGTATCGGTGAGGGTGATGATGTTTTCCCAAATATTTGAATTGGGGGGCGTAAGCGATCTCACCCTTGCGTCGGCAATCTCTGGCGAAAGCGCATAAATGGGATCGCCTTCGGTAGGCAGAAGCACCCATCCTGCCAGGGGGGTGTTGAGTGCATTTACCAATCGCGGAACGGGGCGGACGCCTTCGGCGCTCAGGGTTGATGCCATCAGGGCTGCTTGCAGCGGGCTGAGTGCGAGTTGTTCAGCTTGCGTGGAAGGCGGCGCGCCGACAGGCAAATATAGTGTGAAGGTTTGATCCAAACCATAAGCAGCGAGCCCTTCGGGAAATATTTTTTGAATCAAATCGCCGGTTGGGTATCTCCCCAGGGTCGCCCGATTCAGCAGGGGAGATTCTCTATCCTGCACCAGAGTGCTCCAGGTTTCGTCCAGGCGGTTCGCATCAAATCCGGGATGGGACGCCATAGCCAGAATCTCGCCTGTGCGAGGGTTCATCAATACCGCTGCGCCGGGATGCTCACCCATTGCCTGGTCGAGGCGCATTTGTAGGTCCAGGTCCAATGTGGTGCGGATGTCCAAACCGGGGGGTGGTTGTCCATACAGCAAATGATTTTTCCAGATGGAAGAGGTGGTGTTGCCTCGCAAGCCGCGCAGGTAAGCGTCAAGGCTGGCTTCCAGCCCCGCCTGTCCATAGACGGGGTGGGTATAGCCGATAATCGGTGAAAGTGGCGGATAAAAGATGACTCTTGAATATTCTCCGGGCTTGCCCCTGGAAGCGGAGATGGGTTGGTTATTGCGGTCTAAGATTGCGCCACGTTGCACGTAGCGGTCAGCGATGGCGCGGCGCGGGTTATCCGTACGAGTCAGCAGGGTTGGACCACGGTAAAATGCCCACCAGGCAGTTCCTAGAGCGACCAGGATCAGGCTGAGCAAAGTGAAATCGGCAAGTTGCCTGTACTGGGGCATTCGGGCGGAATGCAACCCCGGTTTTATCTCTGTCTGATTGCTAATCTGAAGCAGAAATAATAACCCAAGATATGCGGTCAGAAGGGAAGACCCGCCATAAGAAACAAACGGTAAAGTAACGCCGGTCAGTGGCAGCAAGCGGATGTTACCGCCGATGATGAGAAGCGATTGAGCAATCAGGTAGGTGATCAGTCCAGCCGCCAGGTAACGATGAAAAGGGTCGGGAGATTGCAACGCCACGCGAATACCAGAAACGGCGAACAGCCCCAGCAGGATGATCAACCCAATCGCTCCAACCAACCCCGTTTCTTCGACGATGGCGGAGTAGATGAAATCCGAATGCGAAACAGGCACCAATCCCGGCGCGCCCAACCCCGGTCCGCGACCAACCAGACCACCATTGGCAATTGCCAGTAGAGATTGCACAATTTGATAAGACCTTCCACTGGGGTCTTGCCAGGGGTTCACCCAGGCTTCGATTCGCAATTTGACCACGTCAAAGAGAAAATAGCCCAGGATTGCAGATATTGCAATGCCTATCCCGGCTATAACCAAAACGCGTTTTTTACCCGTGGTGACATAGAGGATGGCAGCGTAAAGGACAAGGAAAATGAAGGCTGTTCCCAAATCGCGTTGAACGAGCAGCAATATCAGCGCCAAGCCGGTCATGAGCAGAGTTGGGGCAAGTAGCGGCAGTAGAGGAGTGGAGCGACCATCCCTTCCAGAAGTTGACCGATTGGGAGAACTGAAAAGATCGGGAAGCCCCGCCAGATAGGCAGCCAGGTACATGATCAACAGGACTTTTAATGGCTCAGAGGGTTGAAAGTACACACCGCAACAACCCAACCACATCCGAGGTCCAAAGCCAGATGGGTTGGAGCCGAAAACCACGGTCAAGCCGGTCAGGAGCAAGCCGCCAAATAACCAGACATATTTATAGCGGCGGAGATAAACCAGATCGGCAGGCAGGCGCAAACCCAATATCAATACAAGCACAGAGATTATCGCCCAGATTGTCTGGCGAAGACCAAAGGGCGGACTCAGACGCCAAATCGTCAGGTTACCCCAGGCTGAGAGCAGCAAAACAACTGGCAGGAGGTACGGGTCGGTATTGGGCAGCCTGAGGGTGATGAAGTGGTACGCCAGCCCAAGCAGGAACAACCAGACAATCGCCCCAATCCAATGTTGCCAACGCAAAGGTGTATCCCACCCCCGGTTCAAAACAGCCGGAGAGATGGTTAAGATGCTGGAATAAATCAGAACGAAGATTCCAGTGAGAATGATCAGGCGAGATTGAATCTGTTGATTCTGGAGTTGGGCAATACGGGAAAACAAGGGATTTCCTTGATGGTTTCGGGGAGGTGGTGTTTAAGAAAATTCAATCATTTGTTCAGCGGAAGGTATTTACCGATGAGGGGCTGAAGCTTCTCCAGGGTTTCGGGGAGGATCACGCCTGGGTCGGTGATCAATGCGTTTGCCAGAGCTTCGCCGCAGTGACAATTTCGCGTTGGGGTGATGTTCTTAATCAAATTGCGTATCGCCTGTTGGGCAAGGTCAGTATTGCGATTGAGAATCTCGATAACCATTTCGACGGTCACCGGCTCTTCGCTGATGTGCCAGACATCGTAATCTGTCACGTGATTCATCACGCTGTAACACATTTCAGCCTCTCTGGCGAGGAATGCTTCGGGGGCAGTGCTCATGTTGATGATTGACATTCCCCAGGTGCGAAATGTATTTGACTCTGCCCTGGTGGAGAAACGCGGTCCTTCGATGGTAATCAACGCTCCGTTATTATGGGCTATTCCACCTGAAGAAATCACTGCCTGAAAGAGTTGAGCAGAAAGGTCTGGACAGAATGGATCGGCAATGCTGATATGAGCCACCAGACCCTCATCAAAAAAGGTCCGTTTGCGGTCGCGGGTGAAATCGAAGATTTGATCGGGAATGACGATGTCCCCAGGGGCAAAGTCATCCCGCAAAGAGCCGCAGGCGCTGATGCTGACAATGCGCTCAATCCCCAGTGATTTGAGTGCATAGATATTCGCCCGGTATGGCACCATAGACGGTGAAAGACGATGACCAACGCCATGCCGCGCCAGAAAGGCTACTTTCTGGTATTCCAGAGAGCCAACGATGATTGGGGCGCTGGTCTCCCCAAAAGGGGTAGCGATGTGATACTCTCGTTTATCCTCAAGACCGGTCATCTCATAAAGACCGGAGCCGCCAATAACCGCCAAAAGAGGTTTATCTTCCATGGGTATCCTTCCTTGTCTAATCCTGCCGGGATGGTTCCATTGGTTGCAGAGGATTCTTGCCGTCAGCCTCGCTTACTGAAACGGTCAAAACCGCCTGACCCAATTGAAGCAAGTCGCCGCTGGTGATCACCATTGGGGTAAAAACCGGTTCCTGGTTCAGAAATGTGCCATTGGTTGAGTGCAGGTCTTCAATCCACCACTGACCCTGGCGGTGGATGAGACGGGCATGTTGCGCAGAAACCGTAGAGTCGCTAAGGACGCAATCACAAGCTGGGTCGCGCCCGATGAGTATCTCAGGGATGGTAAAGCGGTACGGTGTAACCTCATCGGCGTGTTGATAAAAGAGAGCGATAGGAGGTGCTTGTTTTTGAGTGATTAAACTTTCCTGACGTTTGATATCAGCCCACAGCACATAAAACGCGAGCAGTAAAAAAGCGAACAGGCTGAACGCTAGCAGTAACCGAAGACCAAGTACAATGAATTCACTCATGAGAGAGGAGGGTAAAGTATCTATCTCTGCTATCCGGGCGAGTATCTTTGGGTCTCGCCCAGATGATTTGAAATCCTGTCCGTAAACCAGGGGATAGCCCGCCAGAGAAATCACATCTCCCGGGAACAGGGTGGATTGGTGTATCCGTTGAGAATTGACAAACGTACCGCCAGTCGAGTCGAGGTCAAAGATGATAAACCGTCCTTTGATGGCGCGGATTTGGGCATGGACCCGGGATACTCGAGGATCGTCTATGACAATGTGGTTATCTGGACGGCGACCGATGTTGATAACGGTTTTATCCAGGGGGATGATCTGGGTGCCATTCAGTATCAGGAAAGCGTTTTTGGGAATATTTTGCGTTTCGGGTTCGAGATCAATCAGGATGTCTGTTGTATGCGCCAGGTTTTCCAGGCTTACTTGAGCTGACACCTGGTAATGGTACAGAGCGATATTTGGATCCTCGGCAATACGAATAACCGGCGGGCTCAGGAAGTGTAATCCGGCTTGTTCTCCCACATCCTGGAGCTGATGGATTAGCTCCTCAAAATATTGTTCTTGCTGACGGAGCAGGGTGGCGTGGTCGGGATGAACGGACAGGATGAACAAGTTCGGAGCAATGAATTCCCCCTCCGAATTTTGTCTGGATTGCGCCCGCAGGGCGTCAACCAGGTGGTGCGCCAGATCCTTTTCTGGATCGAAACCTGGAAATAATTTGGCTACTCCCCCCTCTACCAGAGATTGCAAGCGCGATTCCAGTTCATCTAATTTCTCACGAAAGCCCATCTATACCTCTTTATAAGATATCAGGGCTATTATAAGGGGATAAACTGAGATTAAGCAAGCTTGGGTTATAATCAAATCAGGCGTATCCATATTCTAAAGGATCAACACACTATGCAACGGCAGGCAGCGGGATATTGCGAACACGAACATACTGCCGATTGGGAGTTGGAAGCGTGGGCGCCAGATCTTGCTGGGCTGCTCGAACAGGCTGCCCGCGGGATGTATGCCCTTGCTGGGACACAACTCCATCCTCAACCGCGCCTGCAGCGGGATATTCACATCGCCGCGGATGATCCCGAGAGCCTGCTGGTGATGTTCTTGCAAGAGCTGCTGTACCTGGGCGAGACTGAAGGAGTGGGTTTTGACGATTTCGAGGTGAAAGTGAAAGATTTACAACTCCACGCCAGATTAAGCGGCGCGCCAATCAGGTCGCAATCAAAAGAAATCAAAGCGGTCACCTACCATAACCTCAAAGTGATCGAAAACGAGGACGGCGTACGAGCGCGGGTCGTTTTCGATATATGATATTTTAGGATGTAACTGGTATTAGCAGTGGGAGGTGCGAGATGGTGAGCATCAAAGATTTGATAAAAATCAGCGATTTTGAATGGGAGATTCCCAAGTCGTTCCGCCAGGATATGCGGGTGCCGGTTCGCATCTTTGCCACCCGAGAATTGCTGGAGGTGGTGATGGATGATAAATCCCTGGAACAGGCGGTGAATACCGCGACTTTACCAGGGTTGGTGGGGCGGGTGGTTGTCATGCCAGATATGCATCAGGGGTATGGATTCCCCATTGGGGGAGTGGCTGCAACCCGCTACCCAGAGGGAGTGATTTCTCCAGGCGGCATCGGCTATGATATCAATTGTGGTGTGCGCCTCCTGGGATCGCAAATTGAGTATGAGGCGGTTAAGGATCTACTCGATTCAATCGCTTCGGCGTTGAATCACTATTGTCCCAGCGGAGTGGGTACAACCGGACACGTCAAAGTGGATTATGCAGAATTGGATCGCGTCTGCAAAGAGGGCAGCAAATGGGCATTGAAAAAGGGATTTGCTACCGAAGCTGACCTGCGCCGAACGGAAGAGGGGGGTTGCCTGGAAGGCGCTGACCCGGAGTGTGTCAGTAAAAAAGCAAAGGAGCGCGGTCGCGATCAAATCGGGACTCTGGGCGCAGGGAACCACTTTATCGAAGTAGATTTGATTCAGCAGGTTTTTGATAACCAGGCGGCGAGCGCAATGGGTCTGTCGGAAGGCTGTCTTGCGGTGCAGATACACTGTGGCTCGCGCGGTTTCGGACATCAGATTTGCACCGATTATGTCCAGGAATTCCAGGGGGCGGTGCGTCGTTATAACATTCACCTGCCCGACCGAGAGTTGGTCTGCGCTCCGCTGGATTCCCCCGAAGGGCGAAGCTATCTGGCTGCAATGCGCTGCGCCGCCAACTATGCTTTCGCAAACCGTCAGGTGCTGGCGCATGCGGCGCGCAAGGCGTTTGAAGAGGTGCTGGCGGGAAAGGTGAGCAACTGGCATCTGCACCAGGTGTATGATATCGCCCACAACATGGGCAAGATCGAGACTCATGAAATAGATGGCGAAAAAGTCACGGTTTGTGTTCACCGCAAGGGGGCAACCCGAGCTTTCGGACCTGGTTTTGAGGGTTTGCCCGAGGAATATCGAAAGATCGGTCAGCCGGTGATGGTGCCAGGAAGCATGGGCACCAGCTCCTGGGTGTTGGTTGGTACGGAAGATTCAATGAAGCGTTCGTTCGGCTCAACCTGTCACGGCGCGGGGCGGGTGATGAGCCGAGCTAAGGCAAAAAAGACGGTTTGGGGCGATCGTTTGAAAGCAGAGCTGGAAGCCAGCGGTATTCGCGTTCGCGCCGGATCGTTATCAGGGTTGGCTGAAGAAGCGCCGCAGGCTTACAAGGATGTGGATGATGTGGTCACCACGGTCACCGGCGCCGGGATTGCGCGAAAGGTGGCTCGGTTGGTACCGGTGGCTGTCATCAAAGGCTAAGCCATTTTGGGGAACTTCTGGAGGTTGGCGGGCGTCTTGGGTGTGGATATGTATGAAGAAACGAAACGGAGGAACCGATGTCTTTACGATATTTTGTTTTTGTTGCTGTGCTTCTGGCATTAATGACTGCCTGCGCCTCGAGTCCCACGAGCACTCCTGACGTGAAGAGTATCCCGCCCACCAATACGCCCGAAAATCCTCAGCCGACGCCGACTTCCCCCGAAACCGGTGAACAGGGTGGAGAAGCTCCTGTTTCACCCCTGGATCCAATCCCAGGGGAGGAAAAAATGGTGCGCGGGGGTGTATTCATTGACTCAGCCGATGTCTTGTTATTGGAAAGCTTCCCGGTGCAAGTCACCCTCAAAATCACCGGCAATCTACCGACCCCGTGTCATACTCTTCGGGCGAAAGTAAGCGAGCCGAACGAGAACCGCGAGATACACGTGGAACTCTATTCCCTCACCGATCCTGGCGCCATCTGTATCCAGGTGTTGCAACCGTTCGAAACGACCATCCCCCTGGGGAGTTACGAGAGCGGCGAATACACCATCTATGTGAACAGGGAAGAAGTGGGTAAAGTAGATTTATAACGGCTTGGCGGTCAATAAACTTTCGGGCTCACAAACGATTTCTTGTGAGCCCGATTTTTTTCAATAGGAGTCATTCACTGGGGATAATAATCCAAAACAACAGATAGAGCAGGATTCCTGGGACGCCCCCCGGTAGCAGAGCGATGAGGAAGGCAAGTCGAAACCAGAAGGGACTGATTCCGAAAAATTCCCCTAAACCACCACAAACCCCAAAGAAGACTCTATTGCGCCGAGAACGGCGTAGAGGTTGCCTGTTTGACATCTCGATACTCTCCTTAAGTTATTTGTTCCGATTCCTGTTTAAATATACGTAGAGTCGTTGGGTCGGTTGCAGAAGGGTTTGGGGGTTTATCTTGTGTAACTGTATTCAGGGCAACTCACCAATGATTCCAGTGGACAATCTCGCTTAGCGCTCTCCGTCCACCTTTTTGGGGAGGCATGGTCAGAACGCTTTCATCGGCAGGGTAACCAAACGATATTGCGATGCGCAGGTGTAAATGCTCTGGGAATCCTAAAATCTGGCGGGCTTTTTTGTGGTCGTAAATGG